>NZ_JBXWSB010000008.1:0-72706 GCF_059613205.1 Ruegeria sp. BHSB064 | reverse complement strand
CAAAGCAACCAGCAAATAAGCACCGCTTTCTGTGAGTTCCACACCTCGGTGATGGCGCTGGAACAACGCGCAATTGAGCTCGACCTCAAGCGCTTTGACCTGATGGCTGATGGCGGCCGGGGTAACGTTCAGTTCACTGGCGGCCTGTTTGAAGCTGACATGGCGGGCGGCGGCTTCGAAGCTGATCAGCGAGCTGAGCGGTGGGAAATCGTAGGGACCATAGGGCAAGGTGGTTTGACCTGTATTATGAGGTTTCGGGGTATTTAAGTTATCCTAGGCGTATTCGCATTAGCTGAATTTGCCCAGAGTGAATTTTTTTGCGATTGCGGTCTTGGTCCGTGAGCGCAAAGAATTGTGTAAAGCAGCATGTGCTGCGCAGAATCCCTGACACACCAAGTATCCGTCTTGCGGAACGACGTTGGTCGGGGTTTCAGCGTAGTGGAAGAGGAGAATTCAAATGCAGTCACATGCCGAAGTTGTTGTTGTGGGGGGCGGCTGTGTCGGAGCCTCGATCCTGTATGGCCTGACCGAACATGGGTGCACAGATGCCGTGATGCTGGAACGGACGACGTTAACCTCGGGCTCGACCTGGCACGCGGCAGGTCTGCTGGTGACTTTTGTACGCTCTCACAACGTGTCGAAGATGACGATGGAGACCATCCGCATCTATACCGAAGTCGAGGAAAAGATGGGCAGCTCGGTTGGGTTGCGGAAAGTCGGCCAGCTGCGCGTTGCAAACACCGAAAAGCGCTGGGACGAGTTCCAGTCTTACATCTCGATTGCCGAAGCCGCCGGCGTGCCGTGCAAGCTGCTGACTCCGGAAGAGGTTGCCGAGGTTCACCCGCTGTTGAACCAGTCCGAACATATCCGGGGGGGTATTCTGCATACCGAAGACGGTTATGTGAACCCGGCGGACATCACCATGGCAATGGCGAAGCTGGCGCGTGATGCAGGGGCGAAGGTTTACCAAAACACCGAAGCACAATCTTATGAAAAGCTGGAGAACGGGCTTTGGAAAGTGACCACCGACAAGGGTGAGATCACCTGTAAGCATCTGATCTTTGCCACCGGCAACTACGCACGCGAAAACGCGCGTCGGGTGGGGCTGGATCTGCCCTGTATCCCAATTGTGCACCAGTACTGGACGACCGAGACTGTGCCGCTTCTGAAAGAGCGCCGTGCACAGGGACTGCCGGAATTCCCGATCCTGCGGGATGAGGATTATGGCGCATATCTGCGTGAAGATGTGGGCGGGATTCAGTTTGGTCCCTATGAATTCACCAAAGACCTCAAGCTGTTTGCCGAAGACCGTGTACCGCCTGATTTTGGGGCCGACTTGCTGCCTGAGGATTTCGACGCGGTGGAAACCCAATGGGAGCGCGCCATCGAGCGTGTGCCGACATTGGGCGAGGTTGGTATCAAGGCCAACACACGCGGCCCGTTCCAGATGACCCCGGACGAGTTGCCATTGGCGGGCCCCGCGCCGGGGCATGAAAATCTGTGGCTGGCCGAAGGGATGCCCGGTGGTATTTTGTGGGGTGGCACCGTTGGCAATCGTCTCGCGAAATGGATCGTGAACGGTGATCCGGGCATGGACATGTCTGAACTCGACCCACGTCGTTTTTCCGACTACGCCTCGAAGCGCTGGACCATGGACAAGGTGCGCGAGACCTGGGGCACGCACATGGACGCGCATATTCCGGGAGAGGACTTCCCGGACGCGCGCCCGATGAAAACCATGGGGTCGTATGATCTGCTAACCGCGCATGGCGCGGTCTGGACCAGCTTCAACGGATACGAGTTCCCCCGCTGGTTCGCCAAATCCCCCGAAGAGGCGATCCCCGAACACAGCTTCCGCCGCACCAACCATATGGAACTGGTACAGGCCGAAGTGCGCACGACCCGCGAAGAGGCCGGGTTCATCGAAATGTCGCCGATGACCAAGTTCACCGTGCGCGGCCCCGGTGCCGCAAAATGGCTGAACAGCCTGATGGCCAACAAGTTGCCGAAGATTGGCCGCATGACCCTATCGCTGATGTTGAACGACAAGGGTGGCATGGACGCGGAATACACCATCGTTCGGTATGCCGATGATGACTTCTATCTGATCTCGACCCCGAACTGGCGGGCATACAACTGGGATCAGTTGCAGCGCCTGCTGCCCAAGGATGGCTCGGTCGTGATGGAGGATATCTCGGAACAGCTGGGCGTGATTGCTTTGGCCGGTCCAAAAGCACGCGAAATTCTGCAACCCCTGACGGATAATGACCTGTCGAACGAAGCCTTCCCATGGCTGTCGGCGCAGATGGGTGAAGTGGGCTATGCCAAGGGCGTTCATCTGCTGCGCGTCTCGTATACCGGTGAGCTGGGTTGGGAATTGCACCACCCGGTCGGATATAACCGCCATCTGGTCGATCTGCTTTTGAAGGCGGGAGTGAAGCCCTTTGGTCTGGAAGCGCTGGAATCCATGCGGCTTGAGAAATCCTATCGCGCGATCAACCGCGAGATTTGCAAGGACATGACACCTTACGAAGCTGATCTGGGTCGCTTTGTTGCCATGACCGAAAAGGTCAATGGCGAAGTGGTCGAGCGGGAGTTTATCGGAAAGGCTGCGCTGCAAAAGCAAAAGGCAGAAGGCGGTTACAACACGCTGGTAACGCTGAAACTTCCTTTCTGCGATACCTCGGTGATGTTTGACGAAGGTGTGTACGCCGATGGCAAGCTGATCGGGCGTGTCACCTCGGGTGGATTTTCCTACTACTGCAACCACGACATCGCGATGGCCCTTGTGCCACAGGACATGACCGCACTGGGTACGACAATGCAGGTGATGGTTCACAATGAAATGCGCGATGCCGAGGTGATCGACGTTTGCGCTGTTGACCCAACCAGCGCGCGCGCCCGGGCCTGAGAAGGAGAGCTGATATGGCACAAGCAAGAGGACGGTCCACCCGTGGTGGTGGACGCGCGGCACGCGTTCAGGCCCGCACCAACCCACCTCCGGTCTATCTGCCGACCCTGAACCGTAAAGTCGGACCGATTGACCTGCTGGGCCCTGAGGGGGTCGAGCGTATCCACAACGCTGCGATGACCATTTTGGAAACCACCGGCATTGAGTTTCGCGATCCGGTGGCGTTGGCTGACTGGAAAAAGTACGGCGCGGACGTTCAGGGCGAACGCGTTCGTATCGGTCGCGACATGCTGATGGATCTGATTTCGTCGGTGCCGTCGGAATGGGCTTATGCGGCCCGCAACCCAGAGCGGTCTTTGCGTGTGGGTAACGAGCACTCGGTCTTCGCGAACGCCTATGGCGCACCGTTTGTCTATGATCTGGACGGCGTGCGCCGCCCTTCGCAGCTGGAGGACGCGCAGAACTTCTTCAAGATGAGCCAGATGAGCCAGTCGATGATGGTTCCGGGCATTTTGCCAGTTGAACCACAGGACGTACCGGTTCCGCAGCGCCACCTTGAGCTTGTCCATGCAGCGCTAACGCTGACCGACAAGCCGATCAAGGGTTCGGTTTTGTCAGAACAGGCGGCGCGCGACTCGGTGGACATGACCCGGATCGTGTTTGGTGAAGAGTTTGTGGACAAGAACGTGGTGATGGCTGCGCTGCTGAACTGCAACACGCCGCTGGTCTGGGATGAGACCATGCTGGAAAGCTTGCGCGTTTATGCTGCGGCCAACCAGCCCTGCCTGCTTTCGCCTTTCGTTTTGGCGGGGGCTTCAACGCCGGCCAGCCCGCAGGGTGGTGTGGCATTGCTGATTGCGGAATCCTTAGCGGGCATGGCTTACAGCCAGATCATCCGACGCGGCGCGCCGATGGTTCTGGGTGTGGCAATCATGGGCGTGTCGATGAAAACAGGCGCGCCGATGATGGGATCGCCGGAACCGGGTCTGATGAACCTTTTGGTGGGTCAGATGGCGCGGTTCTATCAGGTGCCCTGGAGGACCTGTACCATGTGGACCGGGTCAAAATCGCCCGACATGCAGGCCGGTTTTGACACGGCCAACACGATGTGGCCCGTGCTGCTTGGCGGTGCGAATTACATCGTGCACTCGGCCGGTTTTCTGGAAGGGGCGTTGGGGGTCAGCTACTCGAAATGGGTGCAGGACACGTTGCAGCTTGAGAATTTCCACCGCTTTTTCAGCGGGCTTCAGGACGAAGATCTGGACCCGTTGCTGGACGACATCGCCCGGATTGGCCCCGGAGGGCATTTCCTGGGTACGGACCACACGCGCGAAAACCCGATGCATATGAACCACTTGCAAAACAACGATAGTTTTGAACAGTGGGAGGCAGAAGGATCGAAAACGGCTGAGGTTGTCGGCAATGAAGCCGCGCGGCGGATGCTGGACAACTATGTGCAGCCTCCGATGCCTGACGATCAACGCGGTGCGCTGGACGAGTTTGTTGCCAAGAAGCGCCGGGAATACAGCAGTTAACCCTGACGTGGGCGCTGTCGCGCCCCGTTGCGCCTTACAAGGACAGGATAACCCTGATGACGGAAATCTCGACGAAAACGCTCTCACTCGCAGAGGTTAGGGAACTGGCCAAATCGGTCCTTGTGGCGGCGGGAATGGATGCACACGGAAGCGCAGTGCTGGCGGATATCGTCACCCGATCAGAACGAGACGGCCCCCGCAGTCACGGGCTGCGTATGTTGCCGGTTTATGTTCAGAGCTTTACCTCGGGATATGCCAATCCGGCGGCAACCCCCAAGGTCGAGCGTATCGCACCTGGCGTTTTGCGTGGGGATGGCGACAACGGGTATTATCAACTCGCAGCGGGCATGGCGCGCGATGAACTGATTGCAATGGCACGTGAAAACGGCATTGCCTCTTTCACATGTGCCAATTGCCACCACCTTGCTGCGTTGCGCTTTGACACCGAGCCACTGGCCGAGGCGGGGTTGGTGGCGCTGGGAGTGGTGAACTCTTTGTCAATGGTGGTGCCGCAGGGTGGTGTGCGTCCGGTTTTCGGGACCAATCCGATGTCTTTCGCCTGCCCGCGCGAAGGGGCTGAGCCGGTAGTTTGGGATCAGGCATCCTCGATGGTTGCGCTGATGGATATTCGTATGGCGGCGGCAGAGGGGCATGATTTACCGCGCCCGGCGGGGTTGGCCCCGGACGGTCAGCCTACTGCCGATCCAAATGCCATTCTGGAATCCCGAAGCCTGCTGCCCTTTGGCGAGCACAAAGGGGCCGCGATTGCCTTTCTGATCGAAGTCTTGGGCGCGGCGTTGGCCGGTGGCACCCTATCGGTCGACAATGCCGAGCGGTTGGAGCATGGCGCTTTGAACATCAAAGGTGGGGCCACGCTGATTGCTATTGATCCTGCGCGCTTTGGAAACCCGGGTTTTGATGATTACGTCAAGCGTATCTGTGCGGAAATCGAAGGAAACGGCACGGCCCGCGTTCCGGGTGACGGACGGTTGAAAAACCGCGCCACCGCTCAGGAACAGGGCGTTGTTGTCAGCACCGAATTGCTGTCGCAACTGCATGAATTGCAATAGGCCGTTTTAGATGGAAGAGGTTGCAGTTGTCGGCGGCGGCATTGTTGGCATTTCCTGCGCGCTGGCGCTGCAGGCTGAGGGGCATCAGGTCACCGTTCTAGAGCCCAAAACCGTCGGTGAAGGGGCCAGTTGGGCGTCATGCGGCTGTATTGCCGTAGGTGAAATTGTTCCTTTGTCGCAACCCGGAATGATGCTGAAAGTGCCTGGGTGGTTGCTGGACAGCGAAGCGCCCTTGTCGTTGCGCCCAAGTTCAGCGTTGAAATTGCTGCCGTGGTTCACGCGGTTCACAGCGAACGCCCGCCCGACAAAGATGCGCGCCATCGCAGCGGACCTTGCGCGGCTGACATTCTCGGCCACTGCGGATTTCAAAGCCCAGTTGGAAGACATTGGCCACCCAGAATTGCTGGTTGAGCGCCCTATAATCAAGCTGTTTGACAATGACGCTGACAAGGCGACTATGGGCGCTGCCTTTGATCTTGCGCGCGAACTTGGCTGCACTATTGATGAGATTTCGGGCCATGAAGCTCATGAACTTGAGCCTGCCATAGCGCCCGACTTCAAGTATGCTGCGCTGTTGCGCGACTGGAGCTATGTGACGGATCCCAAACGTTTGGTTGAAGTTCTGCATCAAACGTTCCTAAGGCGGGGCGGCACCGTCAAACGGGTAGGGGCTGTGGGCTTTAACCGAGAGCGTCGAGAGGTACGCTCGGTCAGGCTGACCGATGGTACGGTGATGCCGACAGGACGCGTTGTTCTGGCTGCTGGCGCTCGATCCAAGGGGCTGGCGCGAGATTTGGGCGTTCCGATCCGGTTGGAAGGTGTGGCCGGATACTCAACGGCTTTGTCTGATCCGGGTCTGGAACTGAAGCACACGATTTTTTATCCAAAAGGAGGGTTCGGCGTCACACCATACGATGGGGCCTTGGCTGTCGCAGGAACGATTGAGTTCGCAAGTTTAGATGCAGCGCCGAACTGGAACCGCGCTGATGTGCTTGTCCGGCGGGCGCATCGTGTATTGCCCGGATTAAAAACAGAAGCAGCCGAACGTCGCATTGGGTATCGCCCCTTCACCCCTGACACCCGACCGATCATTGGGCGCAGTCACCGTTTGGACAACGTTCATTTCGCCACGGGTCATGGTCAGCTTGGGCTGACATTAGCGGCCACCACTGCCCGATTGGTAGCGGCTGATATGGCCGGGCGGCGCCTTCATGTCGACATAGGGGCCTTTTCACCGGATCGCTTTGCCGGATCGTGACGCACAGATCATTTGGCTGACCGGGACGGCGAAGTTCAACAGGGGCTTAGGCGAGCCGAGCGCCCTGTGTATCGAAGCGATAACTGCGATCCGGTGTGAAACCAATATGTATCTCTTGACCGGTTGCAACCTCGTGTTGTCCGAAAAGCCGGGCCGTAACCTGATGGCCTTGCATCATTGCGATCACGTTTGTGTCCCCGCCCAGATGCTCCACATGGGTCACCTGTGCGCTCAAAGGGCTTTCATCCGTCAAATAGAGGTCTTCGGGACGGACGCCCATTGTGATGTCTGTACTTTCTCCAACCAAGCTGGCGGGGAAGAAATTCATCGATGGGGCGCCAAGGAAACCGGCGACAAACTGATTGGCAGGATTGTTGTACAACTCCATCGGGCTGCCAACCTGTTCCACACGCCCATCGCGCAGCACGACGATCTTGTCCGCCAACGTCATCGCTTCGGTCTGGTCATGGGTGACATAAATCATCGAAGCGTCCAGCTGCTGGTGCAGGTTTGCGATCTCCAGTCGCGTGTTCATGCGCAGGGCCGCGTCCAGATTCGATAAGGGTTCGTCAAACAAAAACAATTTGGGTTCGCGTACGATGGCGCGGCCGATGGCAACGCGCTGACGCTGGCCGCCGGACAATTCAGATGGGTAGCGGTCGATGTAAGGTTCAAGGTTCAGCATCTTGCTGGCCTTGGCGACACGTTCCTCGATGACCTGTTTGCTCTGACCTTCCTGTTTCAGTGCCAGCGACATGTTCTTGCGCACGTTCAGATGGGGGTAAAGCGCGTAGCTCTGGAACACCATCGCGATACCGCGCTTTGAAGGCGGCGTTAGGTTCATCACCTCGCCGCCTATGCGCACTTCACCCGATGTGACATCCTCAAGCCCCGCGATCACGCGCAGAAGGGTGGACTTTCCACAACCCGAGGGGCCGACAAAGACGACAAACTCACCGTCTTCCACTTCGATGTTGATGTCTTTGAGCACCTCAACAGTGCCAAAGGACTTGTTCACGTTCGTAAGCGTCAGGGCGGTCATGTGCGTGCCTCTTTCAGCGAAATGGGTTGGCCACTACGGATGCTTTCGTCTGCTGCCAGACAGATGGCCAGCGATTGCACGGCGTCATTCATGTGGCGGGTCAGGTCGAAGTCTTCAGTAATGGTGCGCAGCATAAAGCTTTGCTCTGCGTCGCAAAGCTCTTGATGGCCGGGTTCATCCGGCATGTCGATCTGCCTGTCCCCCTCGGGGCGGTGGACCAGAATGCCGCCGACCTTGGTGTGGCCGTCGATATCTGAGGATGCGCCTTTGTTGCCATCGGTGATCGAAACCGAGCCGTTGGGCGACACGATGTCTTTCACGAAAAAGGCTGTCTCAGACATCATCGGCCCCCAGCCAGCTTCGTACCAACCGACCGAGCCGTCTTCGAAGGCCACCTGAAACTGACCGTAGTTGTACATATCTTCAGCGATCTCATCGCTCAGGCGTAGGCCCATTCCATGTACGCGCACCGGGTCCGAGTCGGTGATCTGGCACATCACATCGACGTAATGAACGCCGCAATCGACGATGGGAGAGGTGGTCTGCATCAGCGCCTTATGCGTTTCCCACTCGGCCCCGCTGCTTTGTTGATTGAGGTTCAGGCGAAACACATAGGGCCCGCCAAGGTCGCGCGCCTCGGAAATCAGGCGCATCCACGACGGGTGATGTCGCAGGATATATCCAACCACCAGCTTGCGGTTGGTTTGGGTGGCCTTTTCGACAACACGTTTGGCATCGGCCACGGTGGTGGCCAGCGGTTTTTCAACGAAGACATGCGCGCCCGCCTCCATCGCGGCGCAGGCAAAATCGGCGTGGCTGTCTGAATAGGTGGCGACAACCACCAAATCCGGATTTGTTTCGACCAGCGCAGAATGGAAGTCCGAATAAGCGGGATATTGGCCCAACTCGGGATGATCCACATGACCGGACCTGTTCACCAGCCCCACGATTTGCGCGTCCGGATGGTGGTGATGAGCCAGCGCATGGCTCAGGCCCATATTGCCAAGGCCAGCAATCAGAACTCGGGTCATTTGACAGCTCCTGAAGTAATGCCGCGGATCAGTTGCCGCGAGAAGATGACATAGAGCACCAGTACGGGCAGGATCGCCATCGACAGGGCCGACAGAACTGCGTTCCAATCGGTGACGAACTGGCCGATGAAGACCTGACTGCCCAGCGTCAGGGTCTTGGTCTCTTCAGCGGGGGCGAGGATCAGCGGGAACCAGAGGTCGTTCCAGATCGGGATCATGTTGAACACGGCCACTGTTGCCATAGCTGGGCGCACAAGCGGCAGGACAAGACGGAAGAAGATCGTGTATTCCGACAACCCATCGACCCGTCCCGCATCCTTCAGGTCGTCCGAAACCTGTCGCATGAACTCGGACAGGATAAACACCGCCAACGGCAAACCTTGCGCCGTGTAGACAAGGATCAAGGCCCAAAGCGTGTTCACCAGACCCGTGGCCACCATCATCTCGAGGATAGCGACGGTCCCGATGCGGATCGGGATCATGATCCCAAGCGCCAGATAAAGGCCCATCAGCAGGTTGCCCTTGAACCGATATTCGCTGAGCGCAAAGGCCGCCATGGCACCAAACAGCAGGATGAAGGCCAGCGACACCACAGTAACGATCATCGAATTCTGGAAGTACAGGAAGAAATCCCCTTGTTTCATCACCGTCTGGTACCCGATCAGCGAAAAACTTTCAGCGTCGGGCAGGGCAAGCGGTTCGCGGAAGATGGCGCGGCGGGTTTTGAAACTGTTGATGATGATGACGAAGACCGGGAACAGGGCGATCAGCGTGTAGAGGATCAGCGCCCCGTGCATTGCGGCGGTGTTCAGCGGGTTTTGGCGTGCTTTGTTCATGGCCATGCCCTCACAACTGGTACCGGCGCATCCGGGTCTGGATGCCGAAGAGGTAGATGCAGACCCCCACGAGGATGATCGCGAACATGGCCCCTGCGATAGCGGATCCCATATGCGGATCCCCCAGTTGCAGCTGGAAGCCGAAGAAGGTGCGGTACATGAATGTACCAAGGATATCGGTTGAGAAATCCGGCCCAGCCAGCGCGCCTTGCGACACGTAAATCAGGTCGAAGGCGTTGAAGTTGCCCACAAATGTCAGGATCGAGATGATGCCGATGGACGGCAATATGAGAGGCAGTTTGATTTTCCAGAACGCGGAAGCTCCGGTGATCCCGTCAATCTCTCCGGCCTCAAGGATTTCTTCCGGGATCGACAGGAGGGCAGCATAGATCAACATCATCGGGATGCCGACGAATTGCCAGACTGACACCAGCGCCAGCGTTGTCAGAGCGTATTCTTCTTTACCCAGCCACGGCGCAAACAGTGACTTCAGGCCAATGGCGTCCAGCATCGAAGGCGCGATACCCCAAAGGGGTGACAGGATCAGTTTCCAGGCGAAGCCAACGATCACAAAGCTTAGGATCGTGGGGATGAAAATCGCTGACCGATACAGTGCAGCGAACCGCAAGCGGGGATGTGACAATATTGCCGCCAAGGCGATGCCGATGGGGTTCTGTACCAGCATGTGGATCAGGAAGAACCAGAAGTTGTTGCCCAGTGCATTCCAGAACTGTTCTGACCAGAGAGGGTCGAAAAACAGGGTGCGGAAGTTTTCCAAGCCCACATATACGCGCGCCTGATCGACCTCGCTGAACAGTGCGAGGCGGAGGGTGTTGAACAAAGGGAAGATCATCACCGCCGTGTAGACCAGAACCGCAGGGGCAAGGAAAACAGCGATGTGCCAGCGGATGCGGCGGGTCTGCATGACGGTCTCCGGGAAAAGGTCCGGACGCGAAACCCCGCGTCCGGTGATGGTTAGCGCTCAGGCTTTACTGATGCGGTGCGTACCAACTGGCCAAACCGTCTTGCAACTGCTGGCCCAACGCCTCGGGGCTTTCCGTGCCTTTAATGGCAGCAACAGATGCACCCCAGGTTTCGTTTTCCAGGTTCGGCGTGCCACGCGACAGGATCTGATAGGTCGAACGGATTGTGCTTTCACACTCATCCCGCCAGCCGACGATTTCCTTGGCCAGCGGGTCTTCCAGCTCGACCGGAGTGTTGGACAGGGGGAAGAACCCGGGAACCGCGTTGCCAAAGATGCTGGCGAATTCCGGGCTGGCGACCCAGGACAGGAAAGTTTTAGCGGCCTCTTGGTTTTCACTGGCCGCGTTCAGGCCGATGCCAATGTCTGTGTGGTCAGAGATATAGCATGTGTCGCCTGCATTCTGGACCGGAGGTTTGAAGGCGCCCATTTCGAAATCAGCCTGCGTATTGAAACCAGCGATTTCCCAGCTGCCCGCCGGGTAGATTGCTGCGCGACCGAGGGTAAACAGGTTCTGACTGTCGGGATAGGTTTGCGCTTCGTATCCGTCACCCAAATAGTCCGCCCATTTAGCCAGTGTCGCATAAGGCGCAACCCATTGCGGGTCGGTCAGTTTCTGCTCGCCTTTTATCAGCGCCAGGCGGCCTTCTTCGCCTTTCCAGTAGTTCGGGCCGATATTGTTATAGCCCATCGTGGCAGCTTCCCACTGGTCGTTGGTGCCCATCGCCATCGGGATATATGTGCCGTCTTCCTTGATCTTGTCCAAAGCGGCAAAGAACTCGGCCTCTGTTGTGGGGACTTCAAGGCCCAGCTCGTTGAAGGCGTCCTTGTTGTAGATGAAGCCGTGGATCACCGACGCCATAGGCACACAGAAACTGGCGGATGCGTCATCGGTCTGCCATGCGGATTTCGCAACATCCGAGAAGTTGCCCATGGCCGCAAGGTCGGACAGGTCGGTGAGATGCCCGCTTTCGTACAGCGCCAGCGAAGCGTCAAACGGGCGACAGGTGATCAGGTCACCGGCCGATCCGGCCTCAAGTTTCGAGTTCAGAACTGCGTTGTACTCGGCAGGCGCAGAGGGTGAGAAGATGACTTTGATGTCCGGGTGCTCTGCTTCGAAGGCGGGAATGATCTTTTCCTGCCAGAGGGCCAGGTCATCATTGCGCCAGCTTTCGATTGTCAGCGTAGCCTCTTGTGCATAGGCGCCTGTGACCAGCGCTGTGCTCATCAGAGCCAGGCTTAGAACTTTGCGTTTCATTTTGCTTCTCCCAGGTTTGTGTTTTCGTTGTTTCGTTTCAATCGGTTCATTGCAGGTCGGAGTTGGCCATTTGTTTCATCCAGAAGCGCTTGCGCAGCTTCATCAGATCCGACACCTGCGGCGACGAGCGCCGCACATTTGAGGTCGCCACCCGTGATGTTCAGCGCCGACGCCGCTTGTTCAGGATCAACGCCCGTCAGCTGACACACGATCCCGTTGGCGCGGGCACGTAACTTGTCGTTGTCGGCGCGTAGGTTGATCATCATTCCGTCCTGAATATGGCCCAACTCGACAGCCATCAGTGTGGATAGCATATTCAATGCAATTTTCTGCGCGGTCCCTGCGCCCATGCGGGTCGAGCCGGATACAAGTTCCGGCGGGGTCTCCAGCAGGACTGCATGGTCCGATAGCTGCAAGAGGTCGGAGTCAGCATTGTTGGCGATGCCAATGACCTGGGCACCTTTGTCGCGGGCAATACGAGCGGCCGCGATGGTGTACGGTGTTGTTCCGCTGGCAGAAACTGCGATCAGAGTGTCCCGGGCGGAAAGTTCGGCAAGCTCGTCTGTAAGGGTGCTTGAGATGTCTTCAACATCTCCGGGCATCTCTGCGCTGGAAGGCAATCCGCCTGCCATGTGAATGTGGACCTGATTTGCCGGGATGGAAAAAGTGCCGCCAAGTTCCAGAGCATCCGCTGCAGCCATGAGGCCAGAGGAACCTGCCGCCAAATAGCGCAGAACGCCTTTCGCCCGGATCGTAGCGGCCATGGCTTGCGCGCCATCACAGATTGGGCCCACCGCATCCAGCGGCGCAGACGCGGCCATGGCTTGCGACTGCGCCAGAAGGGCAGCGACATCTGACAGCGGGCGCGTGTCGAGCCCGATTGCATTTGGGTGCAACTGTTCTGTCACAGGTGTGTTCAAGTGATTCTCCCCCGGTCTCTCGGCATCATACCTTTTAGATACCATTAGTCTACCATTTTGTTTATTTTCCTCAATAACGCGATTTAACTCGCATTAGGTTGTATTTTGGCCTTCTAAATTCTTCAAAGGTATTATAAAGGTCTCTTCATGACTCGCTGCATGGATAATCTGGTTTTGGCAATTGACGGTGGAGGTACGCGGTGCCGCCTCGCTTTGTCGGACCGTGCCCGAAGCTGGCGGGTTGAGGTTGGGTCGGCGAACGTATCGACCGATTTCGATGCGTCCGTCACGGAGCTTTCGCAAGGATTGGCTGCGTTGGGTCAGCAAGCTGGCATTGACGTCGCTGAACTTGCCAAAGTGCCGGCGTATCTGGGGTTGGCAGGTGTCACAGGGCCCGCGGTTGCTGATCGTCTGGCTGCGGCCCTGCCCTTTACGCATGTGCGCATAGAAGACGATCGCCCGTCTGCCCTTCGCGGGGCGTTGGGAGCACGCGACGGGTTTGTTGCGCATTGTGGCACCGGGTCTTTTCTGGCCGTGCAAAAGGACGGAAAGCCAAGATTTGCCGGAGGATGGGGGCCGGTCCTGGGTGATCAGGCTTCGGCTCAGTGGGTCGGAAAACGGGCGTTGTCCGAGGTACTGGAATGCGCCGACGGTGTGATAGCGTCGTCTGAAATGTCCGAACACTTGCTGCGCCGTTTCGAAGGTGCGTCTGGTATCGTCAAAGCCGCGTCGACGATGTCTCCTACGTTATTTGGAACCTTGGCACCTGTCGTCACACAGTTTGCAGGGCAAGGGGACACACTTGCGATGTCGATCCTGCAGGCGGGTGCCGACTATTTGGCAGGCAGGCTCAAAAAGATGGGTTGGATCTCTGGTGTTCCTATTTGCCTGACTGGCGGAATAGGTCCGCACTATGCCGACTTTTTGCCAAAAGACATGCAGCAGGTTTTAACGCAGCCATCTGGCGATCCGCTTTCAGGGGCAATTGCTTTGGCACATGCGTTCAAAGAGGAGGTCGAACATGAGCGTTGTTGATTTCCTAAAGCCCGAAGGTTGGCTGGGCCAATCTGCTGGACCGCGTTATGTACAACTACGTCAGCGGCTGGAACAGGGTATCGAGGAAGGTATCCTGCCGCCAAACAGCTCTCTGCCGCCCGAACGTGAGATCGCGGAACTGACGGACCTGTCGCGCGTGACAGTGCGCAAGGCCATTCAGGAGTTGGTGCGCAAAGGGACGATAGAGCAGCGGCAAGGCTCAGGGTCTTTTGTGCGGGAACCTGTTGCGCGGGTTGAACAATCTCTGTCACATCTGACCTCCTTCACCGAGGATATGGAGCGGCGTGGTTTTGAAACGACCTCGACGTGGCTGGAGCGAGGGGTTTTCCTACCGGCACCCGATGAAATGCTGGCGTTGGGCCTGTCGGCCAATGATCAGGTTGCCCGGATCCACCGTCTGCGTGCCGCCGGAGGACGCCCGATGGCCTTAGAACGCGCGGCGCTGCCGTTGGATATCCTGCCCAACCCGACCGAGGTGACGGGTTCGCTTTATGCCGTGCTTGAGCAGTCAGGCCATCGCCCGGTTCGCGCGATCCAGAAGATCTCGGCCATCAATCTTGAGGCAACCGAAGCACGGTTGCTGGACGTTGCTGAAGGGACGGCAGGATTGCGCATACAGCGTACGTCATATCTGGAAAGCGGACGCGTGGCCGAACTCACCCGTTCCATCTATCGCGGCGATGCCTACGATTTTGTGGCCGAACTGCGCCTATCAAACTGAAAGGGCGGACCTGATGTCCAACCAACTCACGCTTATGCGGCAGGAAATCAACGAAATACCTGTCGCCGTTGACCGCCTGCTGACCGAAGGGTCTGAGACCGTCAAATCAGCCGCGCAAGCGGTGTGCGCGCGCGATCCGCGCTTTTTGATTTCGGTCGCGCGGGGATCTTCGGATCATGCCTGCAGCTATCTGAAATACGCGTCTGAGCTGTTACTGGGCCTGCCCATGGCGTCGGTTGGGCCAAGCGTCAAGTCGATCTACGGCGTCGATATGCGCTGTCCAAACGCGTTGTGCATTTCGGTGTCGCAATCCGGGCAAAGCCCGGACATAGTTCGCCTGACCCAATCACTGACCCAAGGCGGCGCTTATTCTGTAGCGATCACCAATGATACCGGTTCGGCCTTGGCGAATGTTGCCTCGGCCGCGTTGCCCATTCATGCCGGACCAGAGTTGAGTGTTGCGGCGACCAAAACATTTGTGACGTCTTTGGTCGCCGGGCTTTGGTTGCTGGCCGAGATCAAAGGCGACGCAGCATTGCTGACGGCCATCCGCAACCTGCCCAAAGATCTGGAGCAGGCCATTGCCTGCGATTGGGGCGCGGTAATCGATGCGATCGATGGCCAGTCGCTGTTCACGTTGGGCCGCGGAACGTCCTGGGCGATCTCGAACGAGGCGGCGTTAAAGTTCAAGGAAACCTGCCAGATCCACGCCGAAAGCTACTCCTCTGCCGAAGTGTTGCACGGTCCGGTTTCAATAGTGGATCAAGGTTTTCCAGTCCTCGCCTTTTCATCCGGCGACGCGGCCGAGGCAAACATTGCAGAGGTCGCAGATGCGCTTGCCGCCAAGGGTGCACAGGTTTTTGCAACGACGGATCGCGTAAAGGATGCTGTTTCTCTGCCGCATGTGCGGACAGCGCATTGGATGACCGATCCTGTCGCTGCCATTGCTTCTTTCTATGGGATGGTTGAAGCCGTCGCTGCGCGTCGCGGCATCAACCCTGATACACCGCGCCATCTTCGGAAAGTGACCGAAACAGTATGAATGGCTCAATCATCACCTTCGCCGGCGGTCCGATCTTTGACGGAGAGACATTGTTTCAGGATCATGCCATTCGGTTTGTAGACGGCACGCTCGACGCGATAATACCGACAACTGATCTGCCGACTGACACAAAGATCGAGGATCTGTCCGGCGATATTCTAAGCCCCGGCTACGTGGACTTGCAGGTGAATGGCGGGGGAGGCGTGATGTTCAATGACGCGCCCTCGGTCGAAACGTTGCAGCGGATCGCTCAGGCGCATCGCGGGTTGGGGGCAACGACAATCCTGCCGACGCTGATTACGGATACGCCAGAAAAAACAACGGCTGCCATACAGGCTGCGATACAGGCCGTTCACAACCGGGTTCCCGGCATCGCAGGTCTGCACCTTGAAGGGCCGCACTTGTCGGTGCGTCGCAAGGGTGCTCATGACGGTGCGCTGATCCGCCCGATGGAGGAAGCCGATCTTGATCAGCTTTTGGCCGCTGCCCGCAAGTTACCTGCGCTGATGGTCACGTTGGCGCCAGAGAACGTTTCGATTGACCAAGTCAAGGCATTGACCCAGGCGGGGATTATCGTCTCGCTGGGCCACACCGACGCCCCATTTGACACTTGCATGGATTACGCAAAGGCGGGTGCCCGCTGCGCGACGCATCTGTTCAACGCAATGAGCCAACTCGGCAGTCGCGAGCCCGGCTTGGTCGGCGCAGTGCTGTCAAGCGGAGACCTGTCTGCGGGTTTGATCGCGGACACTGTACATGTACATCCTGAAACGATGCGCGCCACGTTCGCTGCCAAACGCGGGCACGGAAAGATATTTTTGGTCAGCGATGCGATGGCCGTGGCGGGAACTGACCAGACAGAGTTTCATCTGGAAGGACGGCTTATCCGACGAGATGGGGGCAGGTTGACGCTGCAAGACGGCACATTGGCCGGGGCAGATCTGGATCTGACAACTGCCACAAGGAATCTGGTGACTGAAATTGGGATGCCGCTGTCACAAGCTTTGGCGGCGGCTACCAGCGTTCCGGCCGAATTGATCTTGAACGGGGCACGCAAGCCGATCCCGGAGCTGTCCGGTATGATACGGATTTCACCCGAGTTATCGGAAGCGACACCGGTTCAGTGCTATGCTGATGCTGCTTCAACTGGTCTAAACGGCTGAGCGGTTATCCATCGCTTAGTAGATGCAGCCACTTAGGCCCGGTATGTACACACCGGCCGCGATCCCTGTTTTGCTCCCACCGCAAAGTAGGCCTGGATGGACCAGGTTCTGAGTTATAGCTGCGCCTGGGTACCTGATGATAATCAGCTGAAAAAGCGTGAGTTATTTAAAAAATCCCGCCAACCGCCTTGATCGGACAAAAGACCGTCCGAATAAGCGCGGGTTTTCTGCAAGGAATTGATATGTAAACTCTCAACACATCCGTTTTGTGTGAGGGATCCGTGTCCGAGATTGACCCGCTGAACCATTGGCTGATTTCTGAAGGACGATTGTTGGGCGATGAAACCGCAATCGTGCAAGGCTATTGCGAAGGCCTTGTAAAACTTGGCGTGCCCTTGGCACGGGCGCGGATTGCACAAAACTATTCAAATCCGTTACTTAGCGCTTGGGGTATAATCTGGACCCCTGAAAACACCCGCCGCTATACGGTTCCTACGACAGTGCTGTCGACAAGTGCCTGGCACGGCAGCCCATTTGAATACATTGTCACCCATCGGCGGGCCCTGCGAAAACGGCTTACGGATATCAACCTCGCCGTTGAACACCCGATCTATGCAGAACTCGTCGAGGCTGGCGCTACAGACTTTCTGGCCATCCCGCTTGAACATGGAAATGGATCGGTTCAAGGCACCAGTTTCACTTCAAATTCAGAAACCGGTTTTTCCGACGCGCACATTCGATACATCGAAGAAACGCGCTATGCGCTTGCGGCAGCTTTGGAACCTATAGCTGTGCGTCAGTCACAAAAAAGCCTGCTGCAGACCTATTTGGGTCATGGCCCAGCGGTTGAGATCGGACAGGGGCATATCAAGCGTGGAGAGCACAGAACTGTTTCAGCTGCGATCTTGTTTGCGGATCTCAGGGGGTTTACCGAAAAGGCCCAGGCTTGGCCCGAGGATCAGTTGCTGGCCATGATGGGAGACTATTTTGAGATGGTGGTCGCGCCAATTCAGAACACAGGAGGTGACGTACTCAAATTCATGGGCGATGGCATTCTGGCGGTTTTTGATGGTCACAACAGCGACGAGTCCGCCTGCCGATCGGCGGTCGCGGCTGCCTCTGGGGCCTTGTCCAATCTTTGCGAATACAACGAAAAAGCGGCAGACCGCGGTCAAGAGGCGATCGAGTTTGTCATCGGCATCGACTTCGGTCGTGTGACATTTGGAAATATCGGCAGCCCTGATCGGTTAGACTTCACTGTCGTTGGGCAAACCGTCAATGTGGCAAGCCGTGTGCAGGATCTTTGCAAGAAGCTGGGTGAAAAGGCTCTGATCACTTCACGTGTGGCAAGACACATGGGAAAAAGGGTTCAGTCCGTTGGTCGCCACGCCGTTCGCGGTTTGGACGAGGAAGTTGAGGTTTTCAGAATTCCAGCCAAAATGTCCTGAAGTCTACGTTTTCAGGAATGGTTTCGTTTGTTTAACATTCCCGCAGACATGCTCGATCGATAGCGGAGTTTGGTCAGAAGTGCAGCGCCTGGCATCTACAAGGTCCGCTGATTTCGCCGCATTAACGCTTCTGAAAATGCGTTTGTTATCGCTTTAGCGCTCGGTAAAGGCGTTGCGCATTGTCTGAAGTACCGGTTTCAACATATAGGCGAGCAGCGTATTTTCACCGGTTGTCATTTCCGCCACAACAGTCATCCCGGCTTCAAGCGGGCGCTCATAGGCACCGGTTCCAATCATGTGTTCGTTCAATTGGATCGAGGCGCGGAAATAGGTGTCCCCGGACTGATCATCCACCAGTGGGACCGGTGACAATGCCGTAACTCGACCTTTTACTTTGCCAAAACGCCGTGTGTCGTACGTATCCACTGTCACTTTAACCGGCTGGTCCAAGTTGACATAACCGATTTCAGCGTTGGGGATGCGCGCTTCGACAATTAGGCCCTGTTGGGACGGAAGTAGTTCAAATATCGTTTCCCCGGGCGCGATGACTTCGCCGGGGTTTGGAAAAGCCACCGATTGCACAACACCCGCTTTTGGGGCGACAATTTGCAAACTATCAAGCTTTCGGTTCACGACGCGTAGCGAAATGTCTAGTTCGTTGCGCAAATCGCTAAACTCTTCGAGTTTGTTGAGGGTTTCTTCGCGTAAGGCCAGCGTTTGTTCGGCAAGATCTGCCCTGGCCATCGTCAGAGTATTACGCGCCTGCGCCAGACGCACCTCGCCCTCGGATGCCGTAGTTCGCAACGCGTCCAACTGATCAGCGTCCCGCGCAAGGTCGCGCGCTGTCGTCAGGCCCTGCTCATGCAGCAGTTGAGCGCGTTCCAATTCTGCCTTCTTTCGCGCGACACGTTCCAGCGTGAAGCTTTGCGAGGCCTTCAGAATCTCCAGTGTTTCCTGTTGTTGCAAAATCGAAATACGCTTCATACGCTGGCTTTCGGCGTAAATCTCCAGCGTTGCAGCCGCGCGGTGATGGTTCTGGCGACGCAGCGCGATCAACTCTGCAGTGCTGAATTTATCGCCACTCTCCAGCATTCTCAAAATGATGCGCCCGTGTTTCAGTTTGCGGTCCAGTGTAGCAATCTGTTCCTGCAATCTTTGCTGCTCTCTTCTCAGGTCTGGGTGGCTGAGCTGGACCAGTACGTCACCTGCCTGCACATGAGCTCCGTCTTGCACGTAAACTCTGTCAACGACGCCACCGTCCATCACTTCGATCTGAGTGTAATCCCCAATTGGGATGATCGTACCGGGTGCGCGGGTGACTTGCGGTACATTTGTTTGACCGGCCAGCACAATCAGTGCGACGACCATGCCCGAAAAAACAGTCGCAATCATCGATGCAAATCGTATCGGGCGCAGCTGAGATTTTCGTTTCGATTTTGCAAAGGGTCCCATTGCCTGCTTGTTTTTCGAAGTAAAACGCATTGTTCAGCTTTCCACTGCTTTCAAAACGGTCTGTAACTTTCTAAGTGCGGCCGGCCCTGTGTCGTTCACAATTATGCGGTCCCCGTTCAGATAAATCAGGCGGTCTGCCATGTGCATCAACGAACGGTCTGCGGTGGCTATCCAAACGGTCTTGCTGGCTTTCTGATCGTTAAGCCAAGACTTGAAACGGTCACGACAATCTTGCGACAACCCATTGGTGGGCTCGGAAAAAAGATAAACAGAGGATGGCCGCGCCATGCTGCGCGCCAGAGCCAGAGATTTGAGTAACGTATCAGACATGCCAGACATCTGCTGGGTATTTAGTCGCGTGTCGTAGCCGTTCGGCAAAGCCTCCACCTCGTCACGGATACCCAAACGATCGAGTGCTGTTTTGATGTCGGTCTTGCTCAAAGTCGGTGCGGCAAGGCGGAAGTTCTGCTTCACAGTGCCGTGGAAAAGGCGCGGATCATAGGTTGCATAGGTCACAGACTTTCGAAGCTCGTCCCGCGCG
Organism: Ruegeria sp. BHSB064; assembly: GCF_059613205.1. Classification (NCBI taxonomy): domain Bacteria; kingdom Pseudomonadati; phylum Pseudomonadota; class Alphaproteobacteria; order Rhodobacterales; family Roseobacteraceae; genus Ruegeria; species Ruegeria sp. BHSB064. The sequence goes on along the minus strand of NZ_JBXWSB010000008.1, from coordinate 52,440 downwards.
ATCTGACGGATGTCGATGCCGTCATGTTCGACCACACCCGCCGATGGCGTTGCCAAGCCGACGATCAGGTCAAGCACCGCGGCTCGGTTAGCCACATCGCGACTCATCAAGACAACCAGCTCGCCCGGCTCGCAATGGAAATCGGCCGCTGTCAACAAGGCTGGATTCAGGGGATCAGGACGGTAGTTTACACTCTTGAAGCATATCGCTCCGCTCAGTGTTTTTTGGCGCGATCGACCCAAACCAAGTTCAAATTCTTCCGACAAAGACAGAACCTGGTTCGCCTGCTTCTGACTTTTTCGGTACCCGCTCAATTGTCCAAGCGAAGACTGAATTGCCTGAATTGGTGCTAGCACTTTTGAAACAAGTGCGATCGAAGCGATCAACGCACCAAAGCTCATGCTGCCTTCAACCGCGCTATGGGCACTGATGATGATGGCACCAGCAGAGCCAAGCGTGATTACCGTCTGTGAAAGAGCTTGGGTCAGATTGCGCAACTGCCGCGCACGTGCGGATGCAGCCTCAGCTTCTTCAGCAAGAGGCACACATCGCTCCAACCATTGGCGTTGCATCCCGAGATTTGCCAACGCACTTTGATACGCGACTGCGTCCTCTATGCATGCCGTACTGGCACGGGCGGCCTTGGCTGCTGTCTGGTCCATTTGCTGTTGGATTGGCAGCGACACAATCCCGATTGCAAAAAGAAGTACTGAAAGCCCAAGTGTCAGCAATCCCACTGGAGGCGCCAGATACAAGAGTACCCCAAAGAACATTAACGCAAATGGCAAGTCGATCAGAACGACCATCTGCTGACCGGTGAACAGCTCACGCAAGGATTCGAACTGTCGGAAGCGAGCAATTTGTTGGTGTACGTTGGTTTTCCGCAGCTGCGACAATGGAAGGCGCATTAGTTTTGAAAACAGCCCGACGGCGAGTGCGCGCTCTCCCATTTTGCCGGCATGGGCGAGGGCCTTTGTTCGGATATTGCGGAACAAAAAATCCGAAACAGCCAAGATGCCAACTGCAACTGCCAGGGCGAGCAAAAGATTAATCGAGCCCGAGGGGATAACCCGGTCGTAGATTGCCAAGATCAAAAGCGGTGCAAACAAACCCAGCAAGTTGATCAGAAACGCAACAAACAACAGGCCGGGCAGCATTTCGCGCAAAACACTGAAAGAACCTGCAACCGTCCTTAAAGGTCCCTGAGTGGGCTGGTTTTTGTATTTCTCGATACGGATCAGCGTACAGAGTGTACGCCTTCGGTTGATCTGGCGTGTAGAATTGCTCTTGAGATCAGCGACATGCAGCGTGTCGTGGTTGCGATAAAGCGCCACATAACAACTTCCGTGGGCTGGGATCACCAGTGCCGGGCAATCGGCTTGTGTAATGTCGCTTTCGCGGCAGCTTGTCTGCACGTATGGAACGTTCAGGTTTTCAAGCGTCTGAACCAGATCCGTTGGGTCCAATGTCTCGGACAGATGCGGGAAGGCCTCTGAAACTGCATCTGTATTGTTCTGCCACCCGCCGACTGACAGCAGTTCCTTTAACAAAAGCGAAGCATCGCGTGTGCGTACCACGTTCATGCCACATCCTTTCTGAGCCGGCTGGCAATTTGATCGGTGCGCAGGTCTGCACTCCAATCCGCAACTTCATCCCCTGTCTGATAGGTCAACGGGCACGTCAAATCCGCCAGTCGCTGCAGGCGCGGATCGGGGCTGTCCAAAAGCATGGTTGGCCGGTTGGGCATGTTGGCCAGGCAAGCTGCAAAAGCATCGCGTTCGGTTTTGTCCAGAACGGATGTTGGTTCACTCATGATCAGGATTTTCGGGCCAAGAGCCAGCACCCGCACAAGGGCGATCAACTGACGGTTTACCGGATCTTCTTCGAATGTCGTGCCTGTTCCCAGAATGGTGTTGTAGCCCATAGGTAAGCGATTGATCCGAGTGTCCAGACCCAACCAACAGGCAAATTCCTTGGCGTGCGCAATCTGCTTTTCGTCGCCGAAGGCGCTTAGATTTTGCAGCAACGTTCCGGCAAAGATGGCCGGATCATTTTCCAGAACAACAATGGCATCGCGTCCACGCCAAGACGCCAGTGAACTGGATCGGGTTTTGTCAATAAACACCTCTCCGGCGTTTGGTATGGTTCGTCCGGACACGGCGTCATAAAATGCGCGAACCTGCCATCGCGCCTGGCCGGACACCAAAGCGATCTGACCCGGCAAAACCGTCAGAGTATCCAGAACTACAGGTTTGGCTGCGCCCAGGCTGAGTTTCAGACCTTTTACCGTAATCTTGCCTTCGGTTGGGGTTTCGCCAGCGGGTGCCTCCGGAATGGTCTCCAGCGCATCAATGTCCCGCAGCTTCCTCCAGGAAAATGCAACGTTTTCCGATTGCACCCATAAAGTAAATAGCTTGGTCAGAGGCTGTATGATCCGGCCGTTTAGCAACATGCAGGCTGCCATCTCGGCCATCCCGATGTGATTTTGGATCACCAGATAGGCTCCTAGCAATCCCATAGCGGCGACCGACACCTGACCAAAAACTGCCCCAAAACTTTGCGCAAACCCCGAAAACTGGATCAAACGTTGGCTGACATCCACCGTCTGATCTTCGAGCATCTCGAAGCGGCGTGTCATCTGGCGTTCCATTCGGTTAGCCTTGATTGTTTGGCTGCCCGACAGCACCTCGGACAAAAAGGCATACCTACGGCTATCCAGCGTCTTGCGCCTGTCAAACAAAGTCGACTGCGCCCGTTTGATCGAAAAAGAGAAAACCGTAACAGTAATCAGCCCGATGATCGGAACTAAGACCAGCCACCCCCCTATCAATGCAATCATCGTTGCAAAAGCCAGGGTAAACGGCAGATCGATCATGAGCGCATGGTTTTGCCCCGCATTGTGATCGCGCAAATGAGCAATTGCCCCAAAGTAGTCAAGATAAGTCGCGTCGGCTTGTCGCGAAAAAGCGATAGTGTCGGCGTGGAGAATACGGTTCGCAAACCGGCGATAGTTCGAGACCGCAGCTCGTTCCGAAGTGATGTTTAGCAGCGTTGCTCTGCTCCACCTCAGTGCCAGTTCAATGGATAGAGCGACCAGCAAAAACAGCGTGAGCATGCGCAGGGTTTCAACCGATTGAAACGGGATTACCCGGTCAAAGATCAGCAAAACGACAATTGGCATAATCAACGCCACAGTGTTCAGCGACAGCGAGGCGGCAAAGATAGGCAAAGTTGTTGCAAGAGAACTGCCGCGCCCTTTGAAACCCTTATCTTGCATCTCAACTCCGTCCGATTGCTAAGCTAAAGAGGCGCCACAATTCCTTTCCTTTTCATGAAGTTGCGATCCTTCTATCGAAAGAAATTGACTAAAAAGCGTAGGAAAGATGAAAGGTCAGATTTACGATTACGCGCTACCGTTCCGTATCAGTGAATTGGAATAGGGGTTTGTAATGGGTGACATGGAGAACGGCGGATCGGGTTTGAACCCAAATTTATCGAAGGACATGCGTGACAAAGAAGTCTTTGCCTCAGAGATCTCTAAACAGGTGCAGGTCACGCCCGAAGATCAAAGCCGCAGCACATTGCACACTGGTGAGCAACACGAGGGCGGTTTGGTCACGTGGGGAAGCAACGAAGAGGTCCAGCTGCAATCTTCGGAAGAAAGCGCTGCACTTGCGCATCCCCCGCAGGAAGTAGTGGAATCTTCCGAGGTCGAGTTGTCTGCCGATACGTCGGCACCGATTGTTCCCGCGGCGTCACATTCCGAGAGCATACAGCCTGCCAACACAGTCATTCGAAGTGAGGCCGTTGAACCTCGCATTCTAGACGGGGAAACACAGGTCTCCGCCAACGCCTCGATGACCGCCCGCAGCACCCCTGCCGAGCGGGTGAAACCTGTTGAAGCAGCAGATTTTGTTGAAGCTGGCGTCCCTCCTGCAGAGACGGCGCCAGCCAACCATGCGCCAACAGGCGTGTCCCTCAACGGTAATACGGTTGCTGAAAACGCGGATGGGGCTGTGGTGGGGTGTTTGTCTGTGCAAGACCAGGATGAAGGAGACTGGCACATTTATTCCGTTTCGGACAACCGTTTCGAAGTTGTGGAGGGTAAACTGAAGCTGAAAGACGGGATTGCCCTGGATCACGAAGTCGAAGCGCGGATCGAAATGCAGGTCACAGTCACCGATGCCGCGGGCAATTTCCATACCGAAGACTTCGCCATTGACGTAACCGACCAAAACGAAGCGCCGACCGGGCTGACGCTGACGACGGATAGCGGCAACCTTGTTCAAAACGGCAGTTTTGAAGAGTTCGAGCTGGATCCGGGACGATGGGGGACCTTCAAAAATGATGGGTCAAGTGCCTGGGAAAGCGCCGCGGGGATGGAGATTTGGGACAATCTGGGCGGGGTCAAAGCCTCGGAAGGTCAGCAACACCTGGAGATGGATGCAGGACACGGCGTCGACAGTTTCAGCCAGACGATCCAGACCAGTAAAGGTCAGGTTTATGATCTAAGTCTTGACCTACGGGAGCGCCTTACAAATGGAACAGATACGGTCGAAGTCTATTGGAACGATGTTCTGATCGCAGAGCTGAACCCGGAAAGCACCGACTGGGCCACTTTCGACATGCAGGTAATCGGCACTGGTGAAGACAGGTTGGAGCTGCGTGAGCCAGCTGATGAAAACGATTCGTACGGAGCGTTGATCGACAACGTTACTCTAACCGCTACGCCGAACAGCATTGCCGAAAATAACAGTGGCGCGATCGTGGGAGAACTTAGTTTTCACGACCCGGACCGCCGTGACAGCCACAGCTATTCCGTCTCGGATGATCGATTTGAAGTTGTGGATGGCGTCTTGCGTCTGAAAGAAAACGCAACTCTCGACTACGAGGATGCCCAAACGGTGGATGTGACGGTGAAGGTTGTCGATGCCGGCGGGCTCAGCACGTCAGAGACATTTGTTGTCAACGTTGCGGATACAGCGGACCTGATGGTTTCGACCGGGTTTCACGCGCAGTATTTCGACGTCAACCAACACCTGGCTTCGTTGGAGGATATTGATTGGGCGACAGTACCCACGCACCAGGAAGTAGTTTCCGAAATCGACTACCAAAACAGTGGAGGGTCGTTTTGGCAGGACGGCTCACGCGATACGTTTGGAGTACAGATCAGCGGCGCGGTGCACGTGGATGAGGGGGGAACATACCGGTTCGACTTGAGCGGAGACGATGGTGCGCAGCTGATGGTCAACGGGCAGCTTGTGGTAGACAACGACGGGCTGCACGCTTATCAGACCAAATCGGGCGAGGTTCACCTTGATCCTGGTACACATCACATCGAGGTGCGATATTTCGAGAACTATGGTCACGCCGGGTTGAAGCTGGAGTGGGAGGGTCCCGGGATGGACGGACCTGAACTTGTTTCAGCCCCGGATATGCAAGCGGTGCAAACTGTATCGGGCATGCCGATAGCATTGAGTGTTGCCCACCCCGATACCGATCCGAACGAGGCAGCGACGCTTGCGGTGAAAGGTCTGCCTGCAGGGTCAACGCTGGCGGCAGGCGGTCAGACTTTGGTGGTCGGTGATGACGGCTGCGTCGACGTGACCTATATTGGCGCAGAAACGCTGACCATCACAACGCCTTATAATTTTGTCGGGGAAGTTGGAGCTGTGTTGATTGTGTCCGGCGACGGTTTGACCGAAATTGGCCAAACGGTGAACTTTACCGTGGATGCTGCGCAGATCGCCGAGCCGAGCGTGGCCGTGTCAACGGGCTTCCATGCGGAGTATTTCGACGCGGATCACCGGATTGGAAAACTGGACGACGTGAATTGGGACGCGGACCCGGTTCACCAAGAAACCAAGTCTGAAATCGATTACGACAATGGGCACGGATCCTTTTGGGAGGGGGGGGCAAAAGACACGTTTGCGGCCCGTTTCCAAGGGAAAGTGTCGATTGACGAAGGGGGTACCTATACGTTTTTCACGTCTGCAGACGATGGTGTGGTGCTTTATGTCGATGGGCAAGAAATAGTCAAAGATGACGGGAACCACAGTTATCGCAGCGCCTCGGGTCAGATTGTCCTGGAGCCCGGCACGCATGACATCGAACTTCGGTATTTCGAGAATTTTGGTCGCGCAGGGCTTAAACTGGAATGGGAAGGCCCGGATTTCGAGGGTCGTCAAATCGTTCGACCTGATCAAGAAATCGCGGTTCACCAGAATGGTACACTGAATTTTGCGATCGAGGTCGGTTCGACTGGCGAAGACACGGATGTCAGCGTTGAGGGCTTGCCGCCTGCGACGATCCTGAGCAGCGGGGAAGATGCGCTTGTCACAGATGGCGGCCCCGCTGATCTGTCGGGCTGGAACTTAGATGCCCTGGAAGTCTCACCACCTCCCGGATACACCGGGGTGATCAGTGGAGAAATCACGATTGGTTCTGTTGCGTTTAATGGTGCTCCAGTTACATCCACTACCGATTTCACAATTACAGTTGGTGACATGCAAGCCGATCCAGGGGTGGGCTTTTCATTTGAAACCATGACCTTGGCTGACACGGACCACGACGCAACTACGCCAGTTTTTGAAGTTGCTTGGGATATTGCTGCAAATGACTCCGATCACGCGGCCCGAGAGGTTGCAGACCAGTCACTAACGGACGTCATGGCGGAACCCGTTCTGGTTCCGCAAAGTACCGACTCTGCGCAAATCAACACAGATACCTATGAGAGTGTGGAATGGTAGGAAAAAGCAGGTCGAAAAACGACAGAAACGTTGTCGAGTGGCGGACAATGTTGTTCGCTGCCAAAAAGCGAAACTTAGATCATTAACTTGCGAGTCGCGTACCCTTTTTTGCCAGCGAAACTAACCTTCCATTTGCCTGTTCCACTATCGAGTTTGCCTATTTCTTGTATCCAAGTCTTGAACAACGATCCGTATACCCTTGGCAATCGTGTAGGAACGGAAGATTGTTTTTTGAACAGAAGTGTAAGGACTGAAGGAATGGGCATGAGCTTCACTGTCAAACCGTCGGGCCTTTTCGAAACGCCGCAGTTTCAAGGGCCGGAGATCTGAAGTGACTGAATTTACTGAAATACCGGTGCTTGACCTGGCACCGCTGATCCGCGGTCAAGACACGACCGAACTGGCGCAAGCCTTTCTGGAAGCGTATGGCAAGACTGGCTTTGGTTACGTGATTAATCACGGTGTCGATCCCGAGTTGCGCGCTGCTGTTTTTACCGCTTCAAAGCGATTTCATGCGCTGCCAGAAGCGGCGAAACAAACCATCGCACTCGACAGAAACCATCGCGGCTACATTGCTATCAACACGTCTACAGACGTGAATTCCGACCTGGCCGAGGTCACCAAACCAAACCAGTCGGCATCGTTCATGATGATGCGCGAGGATGCCGTGGCTGACCCGGATGTCTATCTTTCTGGGCCAAACCAATGGCCTGAACTTGAAGGATTTCGAGAAGCGTGTGAGGCCTATGCCCGGGCAATGACCGAATTGGGCCAAAAGCTGTTGGGGCTGGCGTTGGAGGCTATCGGCGCCGAAAATCGTTCCATTCTGGAAGCTTTTGATGAGCCGACAATCTGGCTGCGTCTGCTTCACTATCCACCACAACCCGCGCAAAGTCCGGATGATCTGTTTGGATCAGCCCCGCATAAGGATTTTGGGGCTTTGACCCTGTTGGCGCAGGATGACGTTGGCGGTTTGCAGGTTCAGACGCCCGCTGGCCATTGGATTGATGCGCCCCCGATGGAAGACGCGTTTGTGGTCAATGTCGGTGACATGTTGCACCGTCTGTCCAATGGTCGCCTCTTGTCCACGCCGCACCGTGTGATCAACACCAGCGGCCAAGAGCGTTTTTCTGTGCCATTCTTTTTCGACCCGCACGTTTCCACCGATATTGCGCCTCTTGCAGGGACAGGAGCGCCAAAGTTTGCGCCTTTGAACTTCGGGGATTTCTTGAAAAATGAACTGGAAGCCAGTTACGAGGCGCATCAGGGCGACATCACGGGTACTTAGGCTTGACCCCGGTTTGAGAAAACTTTAGGCCCGGCGCTCTTTGCTCAGACAATTCGGAGACATGCGCCATGGCCCCTATCCGCCCGTGGATTGGCATCGACTTTGGTACGTCAAATTCAGCTGTTGCATACATGAATGCAAACGCGCCTCGGCTAGTGCGTTTCGATGCCGATGCCCAGACCCTTCCAACTACTTTCTTTTTTGACTTCGAAACGCGCGAAACCTTGATTGGCGAACCGGCCAACCAAGCGCTTCTGGATGGGCTGGAAGGACGCTTCATGCGAGCGCTCAAGCGGGTTTTGGGTACTGCCTTGATGCATGAAAAGCGGCAGATTTTGAATGAGCGGCTGACATTTGTCGAGATCATCGGCTCTTTTCTGCGTCAACTGAAGGAACTGGCAGAGGCCGAACTTGGTGTGCCGTGCACGCGCGTTGTGTCAGGGCGACCCGTGGTTTTTCATGGGGTGAACGACCCGCGTGAGGATCAGGCAGAAGCTGACCTGCGTGCATGTTACACCGCAGCTGGATTTACGGATGTACGGTTCTGTCCTGAGCCCGCCGCGGCGGCCATCGCGACAGGTGCCACTGAATGCGGCACGGGTACCGGGTTGGTCGTGGATATCGGGGGTGGAACGTCTGACTTCTCGGTCTTTCGGTCCAACGCGGCCGGGCTAAAGATCCTGGCCAATCATGGCGTGCGCATTGGGGGAACGGATTTTGATCGCGCGATCAGTATTGACCACGTGATGCCGCTTTTGGGCAAAGGTTCAATGATCCGGGATGTCTTTGGAAGTGGGACTTCGAAGGCCCCCAACACCATATTCAATGACCTTGCGACATGGGAGGTGATCCCGTTTCTGTACACAGCACAAAACCGGCGCTTGGTGGGCGATATGCTAAAACTGGCCCAGTCGCCTGAACGGATAGCCCGACTTGCTTCGGTGCTTGAGCACGAATTGGGACATGAACTGGCCTTTGCGGTCGAACGTGGAAAAATTGCAGTGAATTCCGGATCACAGGATCCGGTGGTTAAACTGGATATGCTAGAGGCTGAATTGGAGGTACGGCTAAGTGCCGCGCAGGTGGCCAACAGTCTTTGCGATCACGCAACGCGGTTGGAGTCCGGGGTGCAAGAGGTGTTGCGCCTGGCCGATGTAACCGCAGAACAGATCGACCGGGTTGTCTATGTTGGAGGCTCTAGCCTGATGGCCATTGTCCCCGAAACGATGCGGCGTATTTTTCCCGCTGCAGAGCATTCCTTTGCATCCGTTTTCACCGCAGTGGCGGAAGGTCTGGCCATCATGGCTGCGCGCGAAGGCGTGTAGTTCTCTGTGACCTGCTTTTTTCAAGAGTGTGTTCTCAGGGGCGTGCAAGAGTTCGCTATTTTTTAGAAAAGTGAGGCGCATGTGACGGCTAGATGCTTTAACAGGCAGATCATCTGGCGCGCCTGCACCGGTCCGAGCAATAACGAACCTGATCCCAGACTTTTGCCCATTTACGACGCCAGGTGAATGGTCGCCCACATTTGACGCAAGTTTTGCAGGGTAAGTCAGATTTTTTGCGCATGCGCATCGGTTAACCGTCCAGTGGTAAACTCAGCTGGGCCGAAGGTTTTGATCTTGCTTTAGACGATGCGCGGCGTTTGCGGCTTCCGTGCTTTGACTGGATGGCGGCGGCTTCCATGCGAAAGGCCGGAGTGCGCCGGACAGCCCAAATCTTCTCGCGCGCAAGCTTTGCGGCGGCAAGGTGGTCAAAGATACGTTCGGGATAGAGTGTGCCAACCACCGCCGTAGCATTCGGTGCAGACCATGGCTCTTGCAGATAGGGATCGGCTATCGAGGCAAGCTCTGGCACCCAAAGCCGGGTGAAAACGCCGGACGGATCCTGATCTTTTCCCTGTTTCACAGGATTGTAGATCCTCACCGCATTGATGCCGGTTGTACCAGATTGCATTTGGACCTGGTTCCAGTGAATGCCCGGTTCATAGTCGGTAAAGAGCCGCGCCAGTTCCAATCCCGGTGCGCGCCAGTCAAGCCATAGGTGATAGCTTGCTGTTGCCATAACCATCGCCCGCATCCGGAAGTTCAGCCAGCCCGTCGCGCGCAGTGATCGCATGCAAGCATCCAGAAACGGATAACCTGTTTGACCATTGGCCCAGGCATACAGGTTCGCGGAAGCAGGCTGCGCCGGGCGTAAATCGTCGTAAAGCTTGTGCAGGTTCTCGAATTCAATCCGGGGTTCGTCTTCGAGTTTCTGGATGAAGTGGCAATGCCAATGCAGACGGCCCGAAAAAGAACGCAGCGACTTGCGCCAGGCTTGTGCACCCGAACCCAAAGCATGTTGTCTCTGCGCGGTCGCCTGTGCCACCTCGCGCATCGACAAGGTCCCCCATGCCAGATAGGGAGAAAGGCGCGAACAGGCGTGCGCGCCTTGCAATGGCGAAGACATCGCGCGTTGGTAGGTTTCTCCTCGATGATGCAAAAAGCTGTCCAAAAGCGTCAAACCGGCGCGTCGCCCACCGATCTGGCGATCCGGGCAGGGATCTGGCTCTAACTGCAGATCCTTCGAGGACGGTACACGGCCCAGATCAATTTCAAGCGCCGACAGAACCGGCGGCAATGCTTTAGGTTGCGCCATTTGCGCGTCCCAGCGCCTGGCCCAACCCTCGCGCGAAGCCATTCGGCGCTGTACGCCGTGGTTTTTCACTTCACGCCATCGCACAGCGTTTTCTGTGCACCAGCTCGCTACCTTCAGGTCACGGCGAAAGGTCCAGTTGTTGCCGGTTTCCTCGTGCGACCAAAGTACAGAGACGTGCCCTGCGGCATGTAGGTCCGACAGAACCTGAATGATGTCCCCGGTTCGAACAACCAAAGGCTGACCCAGCACGCTCAGGTCATTGCGCAGTTGGTCGAGTGTTTCGGCGATAAAATCCCATTGGCGGGCAGACATGTCAGGTTGCCGCCAAAGCCCCGGTTCGACGACATAAAGCGGAAGCACGTCTCCGTACTCTGCAGCACGTGCAAGGGCGGCATTGTCTTGCACGCGAAGATCCCGTTTGAACCAGACGACCTGCAAAGTGTTGAGCCCGCTTTTTGAATCCCTCGAACATTGCACAGCAAATTAGAACGGAAGCGAGCGTCATCCAGTTTCAAATTGGTTGCAATCTATGGTTGTAAAAGCGCCTCTGCGAGGCCGGTCCAGCAATTTGGGAGACATTTGGTAACGGACTGGAAACAATAATAAGTATCGAGGTGATACTTAGATGTTGCAAATCAGCAATTAGTGTTACCAAACCGTAAATGAGTGAACAAATTCACATCAATCGTCTTTAAATTGTAGATACTCTTCACAAGGTGGTGATGGGGAAAGCTCGAATTGCAGGTGGCTGCTTTTCGGGAACCTGCCCGGTCGCCGTGTCGTTTGACTGCGTTGGTTGCGAGGTTCCAGAGTGCCCAAGAAATCAAATTTGCTGGTTACCGTTTCGTTTTTAGCACTGATTTCAAACCCTTTGCTTGCTGCGCCGACGGCAGCCTCGAAGGTTGGTGATACGGTCACTAACCCGGTGACAGGTCAGGACACAACCGTAAGTGCACTGATCGTGGACCCGGCATCGACGCCAACAGCGGGGACAACAGCCTTCGTTGAAACAGCAGACGGCTACGTTTTTTTGGTCAAAAGCGCCGGCGACACGATTTACAACTCGGACAATCCTCCGCTCGCTTTCAGTATTGTTTCTATAACTGGAACGACCGCTCAGATCAGCGGTGGCGGGGCAACCGGTACGGCAAGTTTGTCCACACAACTGACATTGTCTCAGTACAACAGCAACTTTAATAGCTCGGGCACGCCGGGCACTGTGACGCCACCCGTAAACGTATCGGGCCCCAATGGCGTGAGTCAGGTTGTCTATGGGCAGAATGGCAGTAACGGACGGGATGGTGCGTTGGTCGTTCCACCAAGTTCCGGAGGCGATGGCAAGGATGGGCCGTTTCAATCGCAATCTCTCAGTAGCAACGTCAACGCCACCAGTAACATCGGGTGGGAAATCGGAAGTGTCGGTGGCGACGGCGGCGACGGCGGGGATTCCTATCTGAGCTTTTGGGATGGGCGCGATGGCGGCGACGGAGGTAAAGGCGGTACGGTCATTGCCACGCAAACCTCAAGCAGCACTATCCAAACGTCAGGCACTGGTAACGACGGTATCTTTGCATTCAGCCGCAGCGGACAGGCTGGGGATGGGGGCAGTGGTTTTGCGGCACCGGGTGGCGGCACCGGAGGGCACTCGGCAGATGGCGGCAACGTGACCGTCAATCAAAGCGGGTCGATTTCAACCAGCGGAGATTCTGCTGACGGCATCTATGCGCTGAGCGTGTCGAACAATGGCGGCAATGGCGGCTCGCAATGGGGTCTGGTTGGAGCTTCTGGTAGCGGCGGCTATGGCGGCAGTGGTGGCGACGTGGCGGTCAACACGACGTCCACGGGCTCCATCCTGACCACCGGCAATTTTGCCAACGGAATTCTTGCCCAGTCTGTCGGCGGGTCCGGTGGCTCTGCCGGAACCAGCGGCAATCTTCTGGTCTCGCTGATCGGCGGAGCAGACAACGGTGGTAATGGTGGGCGGGTTTCGGTTTCTCACGGTGGGGCCATTGAAACGCGGGGCAATTTCTCCCGAGGGATCGTTGCCCAGTCTATTGGCGGCGGCGGGGGTTCCGGGGGAACGGCCGGGGGCCTCGTTTCCCTGTCGTTGGGCGGTGTCGGTTCGAATGGTGGCAGCGGTAGCGCCGTCAACGTGTCTGTTCTGGGTTCGGGCAGCATTTTGACCCTGGGTACCGGGGCGGATGGCGTAATGGCTCAGTCGATTGGTGGCAGTGGCGGCACTGGCGCAAATTCATTTGGTCTGGTTGCAATCGGTGGAACCGGGTCCCGTGGCGGTACAGGTGCGGCGGTCAGCGTCAGCAATTATGGGCGTATTGTTACTCAAGGGGACGGCGCGCGCGGTGTCATCGCTCAATCCATTGGCGGCGGCGGCGGTGACGGCGGCTCGTCTGGCGGCATGGTGTCGGTCGGAGGCAACGGCAGCGGCGGTGGCAGCGGATCGACGGTAACCATTGTTAACGATGGCATTATCACCACCGGCGGTGACGATGCGATGGGCATCTTGGCTCAGTCCATCGGTGGCGGTGGCGGAAATGGCGGTTCGTCCGGGTCTGTTGGAGCCTTTGTCGGTGTCGCCATCGGCGGCAATGGCGGGGCCGGCGGCAAAGGTGGTGACGTCAACGTAACCTTGTCCAACACCGATGGCAGTCAGCCTTCGGCGATCCAGACGTCGGGCGATCGGTCCACAGGTGTTTTCGCTCAGTCGGTTGGTGGCGGCGGCGGCAATGGCGGCGGTGCCGTTTCGGTTGCCGTTGGTGCATTTGGCGCTGCCTCAGTTTCCGTCGGCGGGTCGGCAGGCAGCGGTGGGGACGGAGGTAATGTAACGCTCGCTGGCAGCGGCTCGGCATCGGTGCAAACCGGTGGAGACGATTCAACCGGGATTATGTTGCAGTCTGTTGGCGGCGGCGGCGGAAATGGCGGTTATGCCGTTTCAGTTGCGGTATCCGGTGGCCCGGTCTCTGGGTCTCTGGCCGTTGGCGTTGGAGGTAACGGCAGTACGGGTGGCAAGGGCGGCAACGTCACGGTCGGTCAGTTTGACAGCAGCGGCGCGGCCATTGCCGCTGGCTTTGAAGGGACAGTTGTCACAACAGGGAACCGGTCAACCGGTATGCTGTTTCAGTCTGTTGGTGGCGGTGGCGGCAACGGCGGATTGGCTGTTGCGGCAACCGGCGGTGCGTCAGCGCTGTTTTCCGGCAACGTCTCGGTCGGAATTGGTGGTCAGGCTGGCAGCGCGGGGAATGGTGGGATCGTACAGGTTTCGACCAATGCGGATGTAACGACGACCGGCACGAACTCAAGCGCGATTATTGCGCAATCCGTCGGTGGCGGCGGCGGCAATGGCGGCGGCAGCATCGCCGCCGGTATCAGCGCCAGCGGTGGGGCAGCCGCCGGGGTCAATGTCAGCGTTGGTGGCAATGGCGGCGGGGCCGGGACTGGTGGCAATGTCACATTGGTTGCGGGTGGCTCATCCATCGAGACCAGCGGCGCGTTTTCCAGCGGTGTTGTCGCGCAGTCCGTTGGCGGCGGCGGTGGCAACGGGGGCTACAGCATCGGGGCCAGCGCCAATATCGGCGGTGCGGCCGCAGGGTCCGTGAATGTCGGTCTGGGTGGCAAATCCGGCGGTGGCGGCACGGGAGGCACTGTAACCGCGCAGGTTGGTGCAAGTGTCACAACGCGCGGAAACGATTCCGGGGCGGTTGTTGTGCAGTCCATCGGTGGCGGTGGCGGTAACGGTGGATTCAGCGTCGCGGCAGGTCTGGCAGCAGGCGGCGCAGGCGCGGGAACAGTCAACGTTGGGCTGGGAGGCTCGGGTGGCAACGGTGGCAACGGTGGCACCGTTTCAGGTGTTCGTGTCAACGGAGATGTCCGGACCGAGGGTCTGCGTTCGACGGGTGTCATAGTCCAGTCCATCGGTGGCGGTGGCGGTAATGGTGGCTTCAACGTTACAGCAGGGGTAGCGGCGGCGGGGGCCGGGGCCGGTACGATCGGAGTTGGACTGGGGGGCAATGGTGCCTCGGGCGGTGATGGCGGTATCGTAGAAGGCCAGGTTGCAGGAAACGTTACAACGCTGGCAGATGCATCAAGTGGTGTGGTGTTTCAGTCCATCGGTGGCGGTGGCGGCAATGGTGGTTTCAATGTGACTGCGGGAATTGCGGGCGCTGGCGCTGGCGGCGGTGCTGTCTCTGTCGGTCTTGGTGGCGGTGGTGCAGGTGGTGGTGTCGGGAAGACCGTCACCGGGCAAGTCACGGGCACAGTCAGCACAAGCGGCTCGGATTCTACTGCGGTTCTGGCACAGTCGGTTGGCGGCGGCGGTGGCAATGGCGGCTTCAACGTCAGCGCCTCCCTGGCGGGCGCCGGCGTGGGCAGTGGTGCTGTCAGCGTCGGTTTGGGCGGCGATGGTGGCACGGGTGCGACGGGTGGCACTGTCACCCTGACGACAACGAACTCAATAGTGACGGCTGGGGATCGCTCCTCGGGCGTGGTCGCGCAATCGATTGGCGGTGGCGGTGGCAATGGCGGCTTTAACGTTTCGGGTACCGGGGCTGGTGCGGGTGTTGGATCTGGCGCGGTCAGCGTTGGGCTGGGCGGCACCGGCAATGGTGGTGGTAACGGCGGCGCAGTTACTTTGACCTCAAGCGGAACGGTTCTGACGCAAGGCAACGGATCCACAGCCATTCTGGCGCAATCTATCGGCGGCGGCGGCGGTAACGGCGGCTTTAACGTCAGTGCATCGGTCCAAGGATCTGGCACCGCAGGCGGCGGTGTGTCGGTGGGGCTTGGTGGAAATGGCGGGGGTGGAGGCGACGGCAGCACCGTCATCGCCACATCGAACAACGCTGTTGAGACGCGCGGGGACCAATCCTCAGGCGTAGTGGCACAATCCATCGGTGGCGGTGGCGGCAACGGTGGGTTCAACGTGGCCCCGGTTCTTTCAGGTGCGGGTACAGCCAGTGGTGCGGTCAGCGTCGGTCTGGGTGGATCGGGCGATACCGGCGGCAACGGTGGCGCCGTCACTCTGACATCGAACGGCACCATTTTGACCAATGGTTTCGCGTCCAGCGGGTTTGTTGCGCAATCGCTTGGCGGCGGTGGCGGCTATGGCGGGTTTAACGTTTCTCCAACCGTCTCAGGCGCTGGCACCGGTGCCGGGTCGGTCTCGGTCGGTCTTGGTGGCTCGGGCGCGGGTGGTGGCGACGGCAGTACAGTCACGGCCAATACGACCGCAAACGTAGTGACCAAGGGTGCCGCGTCGGTGGGTATCCTTGCGCAATCCGTCGGTGGTGGCGGTGGCAATGGCGGATTTAACGTCTCACCAGCGCTGGCCGGAGCAGGCACAGGAGCAGGGGCGATCAGCGTAGGCTTGGGCGGGTCCGGCGGCAGCGGTGGCACCGGTGGCGTTGTCGGGCTGACAGTTGCCAACAGTGTTCGCACTGAAGGCGCGCAATCCAGTGCGGTTGTCGCGCAATCCATTGGCGGCGGCGGTGGCAACGGCGGGTTCAATGTCTCGGCTTCTGTAGGTGGCGCAGGTACCGGTTCTGGCGCAGCTGCTGTGGGCTTGGGCGGTCGCGGAACCGGCGGCGGCAATGCTTCGTCGGTCACGGCGAACGTCACTGGCAACCTTGTCACGCTGGGTGAAACCTCTTCCGGTCTGCTGGCGCAGTCCGTTGGTGGAGGCGGCGGCAATGGTGGCATGAATATCTCGGTCGCGGTAGCAGCGGCTGGAACGGGTGCGGGTGGAGCATCTGTTGGTCTGGGCGGCGCGTCTGGCACTGGCGGCGATGGCGGATCGGTACAGGCGACGCTGACAGGCGACGTCTCGACCCAAGGCAATGAGTCCGGAGGGTTCATCGCGCAAAGCCTTGGCGGCGGCGGTGGCAATGGCGGCATGAACGTCTCAGCGACTGTGACTGTTGCCGGAAAGGGTAGCGGTGGCGCATCCGTCGGGCTTGGCGGCAGCGGTGGAAGCGGTGGGGATGCCAACACAGCTACGGGCACCGTCGTGGGCAACGTGAATACGGCGGGCAACAATTCGGGCGGTGTTCTGGTGCAATCTGCTGCTGGTGGAGGCGGGAACGGTGGGCTGAACGTCTCTGCGGCTGTCAACCTCTCGGGCACCGGTGGCGGCGCTGTCGGCGTCGGCATTGGCGGGTCCGGTGGCAGTGGCGGAAACGCCAGCTCCGCAATCGGTACGGTCACGGGCAATGTGATCACGACGGGCGACACGTCGACCGGCGTTTTAGTGCAATCCGTTGGCGGCGGTGGCGGCAACGGTGGCGTCAATATCTCGGGCGCGCTTAGCATTGCGCGTACAGGTTCCGGTGCGGCAGGCATCGGTGTCGGCGGCTTTGGGGGCAGCGGCGGAACAAGTGGGACTGTTACCAGCACGGTATCGGGTAACATCAGTACCTCTGGCACACGGTCAGCGGGTGTCATTGCTCAGAGCCTTGGCGGTGGCGGCGGCAACGGCGCAACCAATATTTCTGGTGCGATTTCAGTGGCCAGCAACTATTCGGGCGGTCTTGGTGTCGGCGTTGGCGGATTTGGCGGCAGCGGCGGTGCGGCGGACAATGTCACGCAGCAGGTCACGGGCAATGTGACAACGGCTGGGGATGACTCAGTCGGGATCCTGACGCAGAGCCTTGGCGGCGGCGGCGGCAATGGCGGTGTGAACATTTCGTCGGCCCTGTCCCTGTCTCGGTCGACCAATGCCGCTGTGGGAATCGGCGTGGGCGGCTTCGGCGGCGGCGGAGCAGACGCAGGGGCACTGACCCAATCGACTGTGACGGGCGGCGTGCGCACTGACGGCGACCGCAGCACCGGTGTTCTGACACAAAGCCTTGGCGGTGGTGGCGGTAATGGCGGCACCAATATCTCGGCATCTGTGAGCATTAGCCAACAGAATGGGGGCGGGATCAGCCTTGGCGTTGGCGGCTTTGGCGGTGGTGCTGGGAATGCCGGAGATGTGGTCAGCACCTTGCGGTCCAGTTCGGGCGGCAGCGGGGCAAGTTCGATTGTCACGACCGGTGTGGATAGTATTGGTGTTATGGCGCAATCCGTTGGTGGCGGCGGCGGCAACGGCGGTCTGAATGTTTCCGGCGCGGTAAGCTTGTCCGGCAAATCCGGCGCAGCCGTGGGTCTGGGCCTCGGCGGTTTCGGCGGCGGCGGCGGAGACGCGGGCACCGTGAAACTGGATGTGCAAAGCGATGTCGTCACGGCAGGGGACGGCTCGCACGGTTTGTTTGCGCAGAGCGTTGGTGGCGGTGGCGGAACCGGTGGCACGAATATCTCGGGCACGCTGTCGCTGACCAAGCCATCGGGCTCGAACACGATCTTTTCCGTTGCCGCGGGCGTTGGCGGTTTTGGTGGCGCGGGTGGCAACGCGCAATCCGTCGATCTGGATTACACCGGCAATGTTCAGGCGGTGCCAATGGTCATGTCAAACGGTACGTTGACAATCGATCAAAGCAAAGGAGCCAGCGGCATCGTTGCGCAATCGCTTGGCGGCAGCGGTGGCAATGGCGGGATTAACGTTTCCGGCGGTTTGGCGATTAGCGGCAAGCCCGGCGCGGGTCTGACCGACCAAAGCAAGTCCTACGCAGTTGTTGTCGGGGTTGGCGGCTTTGGCGGTGGCGGCGGCGACGCCGGGGACGTCTCGGTTGATATCGGTGCAGGAAGCACGATCCGGGCCCATGGCACAGGTCAATCTGGCCTGCTGGCACAATCCGTTGGCGGCGGCGGCGGCAATGGTGGCATGAACGTCTCGGGCGGGATCGTTTCAGACAGTTCCCTGATCGTGGGTGTCGGCGGGTTCGCAGGTAACGGTGGCAAAGCCGGTGACGTCACAGTCACATCGCGGGCAAACATCACGGTCACGACCAACCCTGATGACATCTCGATCCCCAACACCACAACCTTCGAAGACAAGCTGCGCAATTTCCTGGGCAATACGATTGTCGATCAAACTCAGGAACTGACCTCGACTTTCGGTCTTGAACGTCTGTTTATCGACATGGGTGTTTTCAACGAAGAAAAGCAGGATACAGACGGGTCTGCGGGTCTGCTGGCGCAATCCATCGGTGGCGGCGGCGGCAATGGCGGCTTGAACGTCTCGGGCGGTATCGCGTTGAGCAAGGATGGTAAAATCCCCTCGGTCACATTCGGGGTTGGCGGCTTTGGCGGCAACGGCAATATCTCGGGCAATGTAGCGGTGGATCATGCTGGCTCTGTCTCGGTTGCGGGCAACTGGAAGCATGGTGTTCTGGCGCAATCCATTGCGGGCGGCGGCGGTAACGGCGCGCTGAACGTGACCGGGCAACTGAACTATGGCGATTCCAATAATTCCAACGGGAAAACTGATCTGAGCATCGTTGGCGGCCTTGGTGGCCACGGTGGCACTGGCGCGGATGCAGGTAATGTGTCGGTCACGCAAACCGGAGATATCTCGACAAACGGGTACCACGCACGTGGCCTCTTTGCGCAGAGCATTGGCGGCGGTGGTGGTACAGGCGGGATCAACGCGACGTTCGTCGGCACCAAGGACAGCTCGCCTATCGCGATGGGCATTGGTGGCTTTGGTGGCGGCGGCGGTGACGCGGGCAATGTCACCGTAGTGCGCGGAACGTCGACAGCGGCAGCCGGTACCATCATAACCGATGGGGCTGGATCACACGGGATCGAGGCGTCGAGTATCGGCGGTGGCGGCGGCGATGCCGGTATCAACGCGGTTGTCGGTATCAGCAAAACCACCGGCAGTCAGAGCAATGGCGGCACAGGCGATTCAAGTGGCCGTAAAACGCCCACGAATACGGGCGTGGATGACTCTGTCATTGCCAACTACAACGCGGTACTTGATGAGCTTGAGGGAAAGGTGAATCCAGCGGACTCCTCGGGTAAGAAAACGGGCGTGTCGGCTGTGGTAGCCATTGGTGGTTCTGCCGGAACCGCAGGTGATGGTGGCACGATTGATGTGGACCACTACGGCAATGTCCTGACCAAGCAGGACGGCAGCCACGGGATTTTCGGACAGTCTATTGGTGGGGGTGGCGGCAACGCGGCCCTGAACCTGGGCATGACCTATGAATTGGCCTCGGACGCGACCAACAAGGGCTTTGGGCTGGCCATTGGCGGTGGCGTTGGAAACGGCGGCGACGGTGGTGCGGTCGATCTGCGTCATACTGGCGACATTGCCACGCAAGGGGCAAATTCACACGGTCTGTTCGCCCAATCTGTTGGTGGCGGGGGCGGCAACGCCGGTTACAACTCGGCCTCTACCTCGGTGGATGGCGGCAACGTCAACATCCAGATCGGTCGCGTTGGTGGCACAGGCGGTAAGGGCGGTGATGTCTATGCCAGCTCAAACGGGATCATCAGCACGCAGGGCAACAATTCGTACGGCTTCTTCGCGCAGTCGATCGGCAATGGTGGCGGGAACTCGTCATCGACCTCCGTCAGCATCGGTACGCCTAAAACCGGTGACAGCAAAGGCAACAAGGCCAGCCTGTCCGTTGGGCTTGAAGGTGGCACCGGAGGCGAAGCGGGCGACGTAACGGCCGTTGTGGCCGGTACGGTCTCGACCCAGGGTACGGATGCCCATGCGGTGTTTGCCCAAGCCGTTGGTGGCGGTGGCGGCACCGGCGGCAAGGCCAGCAACTCGGCGGCAAAGGGCACATCGATCGCCCTGTCCATCGGTGGCAGCGGCGGCAGCGGAGGCTTGGGTGGCAAGGTTGACCTCACCAATACCGCGCGGATCGCGACCTTTGGCGACCGGTCAAACGGTCTGCTGGCACAATCCATTGGTGGTGCGGGCGGCACCGGCGGTATGGTTCAGGCAGGTCAGTCGAACCTCGATACCATCAAAGCCGTGGTCAACCCGTCGACCGTTGGGACCACTGCATCAATCAATGTCGGTGGTACGGGCGGGGACGGCATGACCTCGGACACCGTAACCGTAGACAGCGACGGTATCATCACAACCCAAGGCACAATGTCTCATGGCATCTTTGCGCAATCCGTCGGCGGCGGCGGCGGCATGGGAGGTGTGGTCGAGAACCGTATCATCAGCCTGCGCAAGGACATCGGCAATACGGCCACGCTGTCAATCGGAGGCAACGGTGGCACGGGTGCGACCTCGGCCGCGGTGTCGGTCACGAACCGTGATCTGATCCAGACTGTTGGTGACAAATCTGTTGGTATCTATGCACAATCTATTGGTGGCGGCGGTGGAGACGCCCAACAGGTGCGCAACATTATCCTGGGCCGGTCCTCGGACGGCGCAACGACAAACGCCATTCTGATTGGTGGCACCGGCGGCACAGGCGGGGCTGGCAGCACAGTGACGGTTGCAAATACGGTCGACGGTACAATCCTGACCAGCGGTGCTGAAAGCCACGGTATCTTCGCACAATCTGTTGGCGGCGGCGGCGGCACCGGCGGTTCGACGATTTCGGTCGACGGCCGTTATGGCGGGGCCGAAGCCAGCACGCGGCGAGCGCTGCAATTTGGTCTGGGCGGCTCGGGTGGCATGGGCGGCATTGGCAGTACCGTCTCAGTGACGAATGCAGGTACCATTGTCACAACCGGCGCAGGCGCGCATGGTATTTTTGCGCAGTCCATTGGCGGCGGCGGCGGAAATGGAGGTAGCTCCATCACCGGAACGCTGCGGCTGAAAACCGGCGACAACAGCTCGCCTACAGCGCAGTTGAACATCGGCGGCTCGGGCGGCAGCGGCAATATTGCGGGCAATGTAGTCGTCTCCAACAGCGGCGATATTCAGGTTGATGGCGCGGGCGCTTACGGTGTCATGGCGCAATCCGTCGGCGGCGGTGGCGGCAACGGCGGTCTGGCCGTTGCCATGGATGTGAATGACCTGAAGAACACCATGACCGGCAAGTCTTATTCCAAGATTGCCATTGGTGGTTCGGGCGGATCGGGTGCCGATGGCGGAGATGTCACGGTCAACCATACCGGCACCATAGTGGTGAACGCCCAAAACGGATTTGGCATCTATGCGCAATCCGTTGGCGGCGGTGGCGGTAACGCAGGTTACTCGGTCTCGTCCCCGCTGGTTTCGGCGCTGGATTACACTATCTCACAGGTGTTGGGTGCCCGTACCGGAACAACCGGTTCGGTCGGCTCTGTTACCGTAAGTTCGACTGGCGACATTCTGGTGAATGGAGAAGGCGCGCAGGCTGTGTTTGCTCAATCGGTGAATGGCGGTGGCGGCAATGCCAACACATCGGTCGATTTCACAACGCGGACGTCCGGCGCGACCGGTTCGGTCGTGCGCAGTGACATTGCCCTTGGCGGCGACGATGTGTCAGGCACGGCTGGCAATCAGGTTACGCAAGCGCATAATGGCAACATCGCCACGACGCGTGACAGATCGACAGCCCTGATGGTGCAGAGCGTCGGCGGTGGCGGCGGAACCGCTTCCACCAACGTAGACGTTGAGGATGGTGACGCCATCGACATCGCGGCACGACTGGGTGCGATCAACACCAACGATGCAAGTGGCGGAGATGTGACGGGTAGTCGGACGGGTGATGTTGGCACGGATGGTGCATTCTCGGCGGCGGGTACGGTGCAGTCGATTGGTGGCGGCGGCGGTAAGCTGGTGCTGAACAGCAACGGCAGTGGCGTTGCGGGCACAGAAAAGGCCGCATCGGTGATCCTGGGCGCGGATCCCAGCTTTAACAACGACGGCGGCGCGATTGGCCTGACGTTGGATGGCGACGTTTTCACCAGCGGCGACCGCGCGTTTGGCCAAACGGTGCAAAGCATCGGTGCTGGCGGTGGTGAGGTTGTCATCTCGGGGCTTGGTACCGCTGATGTCATCTTAGGTGCGCAGGATGCCTCGACAGGGGATGGCGGCAGCGTCGATTTCACCAATGTCGGGAACATGACAACGAGCGGCCAGGGGTCACATGGCTTCGTCATTCAGAGCATTGGCGGCGGCGGTGGAATTGTCTCGACTGACATGGCGCAAAACCGCATCACCGTGGGTCTGTCGACCAACAATGGTGGCAATGGCGGCGATATCAATTTCACCCAAACCGGGAACATCGTAACCACCGGGCAAAACGCAATTGGCGTTATCGCGCAGTCATTGGGCGGCGGTGGCGGCCTAGTGGACTCGGTCTTCCGTGGAGCTGCAGGTGGCGCAGGTGCCGGTGGAGCCATCGACATGGCGCTCAGCGGCAACGTTCTTTCCGTCGGAACAGGCGGCATAGGCGTTTTGGCGCAGTCTGAAGGGCGCGATGGCGCAGGTGCTATTACTCTTGGCCTCGATGGTGTCGTCATGGGCGGCACCGGTCAGACGGATTCAGTTGCATCGGTTGTCGTTGAAGGCGGATCGAACAATGCGCTGTCGCTTTCCGCAAACAGCGTTCTGCTGGCCGGGAACAATCAACTGTTGAATGGCGGGGATGGGAACGATCAGGTGACGCTATTGGGTTCGGCTCTTGGAAACCTGAACCTTGGTGCGGGCACCAACGGTCTTACTGTTGAACAAGGGGCTGCGTTCTATGCGCTGGATACGGTCGATCTGGGGTCTGCCGGAATGATGCAGGTGAACGGCGAATTTGTTCTGGGTGCCAACTGGGGGCTGAACACAGCGTTCACGTCATCTGTGCAAGCCAGCGATTTCGCCTTCTATGGCAATGTCAGCCAAACGCTGAACCTGACCGGAAGCCTTGCCTTCGGCAGTAGTGCAACTTCGACATTTGACGTGTACTTCCTCACTTCAGGTGCATCTGGCGGCAGAAGCGATCTGGTCAATGTGACCGGAAACGCCACAATTGGCGGTACGTTGACACCACAGCTGAATACGCTGGAACGCGCTTTGCCTTTGGTGATTATCAATCCAAATGGCACCGCAGCGGATGCGGGGACAACGATTCAGGATACGGTGGTTCTGGACTATTCGATTGGTTTGAATGGATCTACGTCTGACGGCAGCTCAATCGATCTGGTGGTTGCACCCGACTACTCGACCCAAGGGATGAACGCCAACCAGGCTGCGATCGGTAACTACATCAACCAAGTGCTTTACGGGCAGGGCTCTGCTGCACAGGGCGAGTTGTTTGCCCTGATCGGCAATATGCAATCCGAGGCTGAGGTCATCGCTGCAATCAACACGCTGTCGACAGCTGACTATGCGTCTGATCTGGTGGATGCTTACTACGGTACCCGCGTGTTTGCCGATACGCTGCACAATTGCGAGCGTTTTACAGACTATCAGGTCGGTGATGATCCGCGGAACTGCATGTGGTTCTCGGGTGGCCGGTCCTTCTTTGACCGCGACCAGACCGGGATCTACGATGCGCTCGACATAAACGCGACCAACCTGTCGGCCGGCGTGCGTATTCCGGTCGGAGATGAGCTTTACGCTGGGTTTGCCGTGGGCCACGATCAGATGAGCCTGAGCAACGGGTCGTCCTACACAGCAAATGGCGACCGGTTTAATCTTGGCGCTTCGCTCACCAAGTATACCGGCGCGTGGGAATTTGCAGCCCAGCTGTCTGCCGGGTGGTCGGATTACGATACGCTCAGCGCCGGTGGGATCGTAGGTGTGCTGCCAGGCGGGACTGTTGTGAACACTTCGGGGGTCAGTGAGATCACCCACAAGACCAACCATCAGAACCTGCGTTTGAGCTTTGCCTATGACCACAGGTTTGCTGGAGGCGCGTCTTACCTGCGCCCCGAGTTGTCATTTGACGCAACACGTCTGGCCACCACAAGCAACGGTCAGGCCAACTTGTCTGGGATCACCCTGCAAGACGACAGCAATATGATCTACTCGCTGACACCTTCACTGGAAATGGGAACCGAACAGGTTCTGAACGGCAAGCAGAAACTGCGCGCCAGTTTGCGGGCGGGTGCCATCTTCTCGTCGGATGATACCGTATCGGTCACTGCCGGGTTCGCGGGTGCCAGCGCTGCAGATGGCGGCTTTGTCAACACCAGCTATGTTGGCGACAGCCATGGGGTCATTTCGGCCCGGCTCGGGTTGTTCGCGCTGGATGACAGCCGCTTTATCAATCTGAGCGTCGATCATATGTTCGGAGACTCAACCGAGGCTTTGCAGGTCGGGCTTGGCCTTGGCGTACAATTCTAATTCATGAGGAACAGCAGAATGAAAACTTGGATTTGTGTCTTGGGCGTCTCAATGGGGCTGGCGCTCCCGCTGGCCGCGCAGGAAGCCGAGGCGCCGCTTTGGTCTGTCAATTGCAGCAATTTGGTCAGTGGAGGTGAGTTGGTTTGCGAGATGACACAAAACATTGTTCTGGCCGAAAACAACCAACGCCTGACCTCGATTGCTTTTGTCAAACCTGCTGGAAGTGACGAGGTTGAGGCCGTACTGACCCTGCCATTTGGGCTGTTGTTTTCCGAAGGGCTGGTGGCAAGTGTTGATGGTACCGAAGTCGCGCAGCCATCTTTTCTGACTTGCGAGGCCCAGGGCTGTTTTGCCCGCTCACCTGTTTCATCGGACTGGATGTCGGCCATGCGCGCCGGGGACCAGTTGACAATTGCAGGGGTCAACCGGATCGGCGAACCGATTACCTTTGTCTATGATCTGGCAGGTTTCAGCAAGGTCTCTGATCTGCTGCCGTAAGATCTTGCTTGGGAGCCAAAAAACTGCGTCAGTCACAGGCAGGCGCAGTTTTTTCGCGGTTGAATTTCACATTTGGCTCAGGGCAGATCTTGTCCAATCCCTGATCTGATCCGGCTTTAGCGGATCTTTACGTCGGTTTGTTCTCGCGCAAAACCTTCATGATGGCTGTGTGATGCCTAAATATCGTTGAGCGCGCTGATTATGTCCTCTGCATGTGACTGATCGGCGAACAGGGCCCGAAGCAAAGTGCTCAGAGGGTAGTCAGGCCAAGCCTCATCCAAGAGTAGAATTGTTGCCTTTGCCCTGTCGTGCTCTCCCAGCCTTTGATAGGCTGCGGCAAGATAACCGATTGAGATGGCGCTGACCGGGTCACCCAATCTGATCGATCTGTTAAACTGGTCGACACAGCCCTGATAATTTCCCAAATGAAAACTCGCCGACGCCAGTACGCTTCGATAAGGGAACCTGCGGTTGGTTGTATCGTAGCCCTGCGCGCGTTTGGCAGACGCGATGGCGCGTTCAAAGTCGCCACCAAACAACGCAAACAAAGCGTCAAAGTTTATGACATGGATATCGTCGGGCGCGAGGCGGATCGCGCGGTTCGAATGGGCCAATGCCGCGTCGAAGTCTCGCTTGGCAAAAGAGACAAGAGCCAGCGCAGAGTGGCTCCATCCTTCACCGGGCGCGAGTTCTACGGCCTTGTCGGCATGCGCCTCTGCTTGAACCAACAAATCGCGCCTCTCTGCTCCGGTCGGAGTGGTAATCGCCAGAATTCCTAACGATTGTGCCGAGCCCGCGTATCCGCCAAAATACGAGTTGTCCAACGCAATGGCACGCTCGAACATACCGCTCACAGCTTGCAATCGGGCACGATCCAGAACCGGAAACATCAATGGGCGCGCTTCGTCAGCCAGATTCATCGCCTGCAGCTTCGTTGGATTGGTGGAAAACAGCGCTTCCCGGACAGCTTGCTGCTTTCTTGCTGCTTCGGATGGGTCTGAGGCGCTTTTCGACTGCTGAGGGTTGAATTGCAGGTACAGTCCAGTGGCGCAAATTATCAGAACACCGATTAGTGCAGCGCTGCGCAGCCAATGGCGACGCGCCCAAGGCTTGCCGTTTTCATGATTGGCTGAAATCACCTCAAACCGGGGCACATATCCTCCGGGATCCACATGAATGCGCAAGCACTCATCCTTGCCGGAATTTGAATAATAGTTTGCCAGCCGCCGACGCATGCGGCCGGCATCTACGCGTACCACGGCCATTGGATCACCGCGCCCACCTAATGATCTGCCATAGACATCCTCGGCAATCGATTTGGCCCGGATGTCGTCGCCGTGGCCTGCCAAAAGAGTTTCAACGACATAGCGCAGAAAGGACTGTAAGCGCTCGGCTCCTTCAAACTCCCGGCTGTTCAAAATAGCGTCCAATGCCTGCCGGATTTCGGGATCCGTCAGGTTTTTTGGGATCGGATCTAGGCCCGATTCTGAATGCAACCCCCTAGATGTCATCACATCAGTCGCTTTTGTGCGCCTCGCAAGCATCTGAAAATAAACATGTTACGTCGCAACATACGTTAAGATACCTGAATATGTAAATGAATTTCGACGATACTTGAGCGGAAAGGAGGGGGAATAGCCTTTTCGCTGAGGCCTAACAGAGATCAGGCACCTTGGGGATCGACATGGTTTCATTGACATTAGTGTTTCCGGAACAAACGAACGAAATCGGCCGTCTACGCAGTTCGGACACGGTGTTTGCTCAGATCTGTGCCGACTATGAAAGCTTGACAGCTCTGCTGCCTTGCGACGCCAGCGATCCAACTTACGCAGATTTAACCAATAGCCTTCGGGGGCTTGAGGACGAAATTCGGCTTTACCTCGCGTCCAAATCAGATTCCTCCGAAGGCTAACCAACCGCAGGAAAGGTGATCCAAATGCTGGCCAACTTTTTGTTTTATTTGGGTCTGATCATATCGCTGTCTATTGGCTTCATGTATTTCCGCGACCTCGGAGATATCAGCCAGATGGTGTTGAAGGTGAAGCGGAACAATATGATCCGGTTCATTCGAAACGAAAACACCTATATCGCAGTTGGTATAGGCGGGCTGGCTTTGATGCTATTGGGGCATCTGATGGGCGGCGGCCCGGGTTGGTTGTTCTTCCTTGGCGCGCCCGCCGTGACGCTTCTTATTGTGTTCCTGTTCGTTTTCCCCTGGATCTGGGTTCACATTGGCCTGCGGAACCAACAAGACAGCGCCAGATACTTTCCGATTTCTGAAGCCAAGCAATTCATCAACCCTTCGGCAAGCGTTCTAGTGATCGAAAACAACGGTCATGCCCGTGCCCATTCCGATGCGCAGTTGATGCGCCCGCATTTGGCAGGAAATTCTGAGGGGCTGGGTGGCGACGATATTGTCATGACGTACTGCGCCATGGCCAATCTGGGTCTGGCGTACAAACCGCAGATCAATGGCAAACGGCTTGATCTTGAAGTCATGGCCCAGCACGGCAACAACCTGATCCTGCGAGACAACACGACGGGCGAACCCATCCAGCAGATTTATGGCCGTTTTGACAGCGACCCATCCGAGCAATCTGCCATGCAGCCCTGGCCTACTTTTCGGATGAGTTTTCGTGGCTTCCAAAAAGCATACCCGGAAGGCGAAGTGTTTTTGAACAAACCCTCATCAAACCCTTTGCTTCGGCTCTTTGACCTTTTCACCGAAACCGTATTCGCCTCGGGGATTGCGAAACAGCATCAGGAGGAAGCGCCGGTCATGGACAATATGAGCCATAGCGATGACCGGTTGCCCAACAAAACCTATGTTTGGGGCGTAACAATAGCTGGCGACGCTGTCTGCTGGACCGATGATTTCATTGCCGAGCATCACGGGTTGATCAATGCGACCGTGGGCGGCCGTGATGTCGTGGTTGCTTATGACCCGGTCTATGAAAGCGTGGGTGTTTGGTACAATGACAGCGGCGCTCCGGTAACGGAAATAGATTTCTTCGGCAATTCAAATTGCGGAAAGCTCAGCCGCGTCGAAACCCTGAGGTCCGGGATGTTCTGGCATGTCTGGGTCGAGTTTTTTCCGGCTACAGATATCAACCGCATTGGAGCTGAAACACTGGACGCAGCCCAATCTCAGCACCCCCCGACATCCGAACCCGAAACAGAACCGAAACAAAGCCAATGAGTGGAGGCGACATGAGACAAGTGGTTTACCTATCCGCGAGCATATGTATCGCAGCTCAAACGTTGACGGCGCAGGAAGCGCCCATCATTCACGACGCTGAGTATTACATACTGCAAGCCCAGCACGCCGAAAAATGGGCCGAGGATGATGCTGCGGTTGACGCTCTGCTTTCCGAGTTTCGGGAGCGCAATAATGGCAATCCGCCAAATATCGTTTCCATCCTGATTGATGATCTTGGTTTCGGGGATATGGGTATACCGGAACTCAACGCAGTACGAGGCATTGAAACTCCGAACATCAATCAATTCTCGGACGAAGGTATGCGGATGGTGCGAATGTACACCGAACCATCCTGTACTCCGACACGGGTTGCACAAATGACTGGGCGTCTTCCAGTACGCATGGGAATGGGCAACACGACTGTGGATATAGCGGGCTTCGGTCTTCCAGGAAAGGAAGTCACTCTTGCTGAGGTTCTTAAAGAAGCTGGCTATGCCACCAGCCATGTAGGTAAATGGCACATGGGTGACATCGCTGAGAGCTGGGCGATGAACCAGGGTTTCGATTACGCACAACATGCGATCCACCAACAAGGTCAGCTTACGATTTTCAACGACGATGCCATTCGCGAGCAAGTCTCAGTTGGTATCGGAGATTTTGTCCCTGATTACGTGCTCGACGAGTGGTTCCGCCCAGACGCTTCAGCAATGATGACCGTCATCGAAGGCGAGGCAGGTGGACCAATCATGGAGATTCGAATGCAACCAGGCGAGCGTTGGGGCGCATTGAAATACGATGAGATGAACCAAGCGTATCAAGACAAAACGATAGAAGAGCTAAGACGTCTTGCTACCGGTAAGCAACCATTCTTCCTTCAATACTGGCCGATGATCCCACTACATAACACGCGCACTGGACGAACTGGGCCAGAGTCACCCAATGGGGGCCTCTACGCCGATAAGCTCCAGTTGCTCGATGAATACCTCGGGGAAATCTTCGCCGAAATGGAAAATCTGGACGTCGCGAATAACACTGTGGTTGTTGTCATGGGTGACAATGGACATTTCACCAAATACTCACCTCAATCCGGCTTCACACCGATGATCTACAAAGGTGGCAAAGGCGACACCACCGAAGGCGGGGTTCGAGTTGACGCCTTTATTCGCTGGCCTGGTGTTATCGGCCCAGATTCAATGGTTAACAACATCTTACACGTCTCCGATCTCTATACGACACTGTCACGTATTGCTGGCGCAGATGGGTTCATCCCGCGCGATCGGCTGGTAGATGGCGTCGATCAGTCAGCTTCGATTTTGTTCGCTGATGAATCCAAAGGTCGCCGAGACTCGTTGATCGTGTATAACATTGATAAACCCGGAGCGATCATTAAGGATAAATTCCGAATGAACCTGCCGAAGGACCTCACAAACGGTATTTTGGCAGACTTCATAGACATTTATCGCGACACTCACGAAAAGTACCCTGTCTCGACTGAAGTCGGCGCTTGGGGAGGTCAGGAATTCGTTCGAATTCTCGCTCGTCACCAAGCCCGGAAGGAAAAATTCCCTGACGAGAAGCCCGCCTTCGGCATCCCTTACGAGGGGATTGAAAACATTCGCCCTGAAACCGCCGCGGCCGTTGAGGCTTTCAAAATCAAACAATCCTCGGTCAGCAAATGAGGTGCGTTTCGCACAAGCAGCGCCAGCGTGTCCTGTTCCTGTGGAAGTGAAAAGCTAGGAGATTGGTAAATGAACTTTAATACATCTGCTTGCGTCGTCAGCACGATAACTCTGTCCTGTCTGCTTGCTTGTGGCGCGTCGGCCCAATCTCTGCCCGCAAAGGGACAGGATGACGAAGGCTGGCGGCATACTCTTGGATTTTACTTATTCACACCACTCAGAACCACCGGAACATCCACGGTCGCAGGTGTATCGGCCGATCTTGATCTGGATCTGGGCGACGTGTTGGAAGTTCTCGATTTCGCGGCTGCGGGGCGTTACGAAGCCTGGATTGGTGACCTGGGTATTCTCGTTGACGCCAACTATGTAGGGATAGAAGAGGACGCGACGTTGCCAGGACCGCTTGGGTCGTCGGTGAACGTGGACGTACGGCAAAAATGGTTTGCGGTCTTAGGCGCTTATCGAATTGCAGACGGCACCTATGGCACCGCCAATCAACGCTATACTGTCGATCTTCAGGGTGGCATTCGATACAACTCGATCCGGCAAGAGATCGATATCACAACACCAGGGCCAACCACACCACCTGTTTTGGGAGGGGACCAGGGCTGGGTCGAACCGGTCATCGGTGCCCGCGGCATGTGGCGATTGAACGAACGATGGACGGCTGTTACGTCAATCGACCTTGGTGGTTTCGGGGCTGGCGGCAATGATCTTCAGGTCGGGGCGAATGTTGGCTTTGATTATCAGCCCTGGGACAGAACATCGATTATTTTTGGCTATCGCTATTTCAGCGTTGATTACAGTGACACGCTGAGCACGGGTGCGTTTGCCTATGATGTGACCCAACACGGGCCTTACTTTGGATTGAAATACTATTTCAATTGAGGGGCAAGTTTGAGGGTCTCCGCAAGGCAATGCTTTGACGATCGTCAGGTCGCTTGTCAGGCAGACGGAATATGATCTTCGTTTTTGTGCAGATTTCTTTCAAACGACAGAAAGTCATAGTACCCGCACCGGTCGCCATGTGGATACGCACGGCAGGCCTTGGGCCGCGCGTCGTATACCGTGCAGATGCGTCGATCTTGGTCGAAGAACACGCATATCTTTTTGTAGACGCGGTCAGCCTTATGCATAAGCTTCAAAGGGTATCGGCTGCGCCCACTGAACATCCCAAACTTGGTGTATTTTGAGATCAGCTTCTCTTCTGAGATGCCCAAATACGAACACAGCCTAAAGACGTCGGGGGCCAGCAGGTCGATTTCATCGTAGGTGCAACAAAACCCGGGGCATTTGGTGCAATCGTAGTTGGCCGCCATTTTTACCCCTTAAAGTTTGCTGTTTGGTCTCTGCCTCTGGCAGAGAAATTTTGATTATCGGCATGTGGTCAGAAAGTTGACTGTGCATCTGGGATAGAAACTAAAACCTTGACCGATTGGATGCGCAAGCTCATTCTCCTGATCAGAAAGGGAGATACCATGAGTGATTTAACTGTTTTTGTACAAGAAGCTGATTTGAATGAACTGCCCATTGCCCATCTCAACAAGATTGAAGAAATTCTTTTGCGTTCGCAGGATAGCGCTGTGCAGCAACTGGAAAACATCACCACAGCGATTAAGCTGATCAATGACAACCGCCAAAGACGTGATGGCGGTGGTGGTGTTAAGAAAAACCCGAACAATAAAGGCTGATCCCGGTCACGTGGTTTGAGCGGTGGCTTTGCGCAGCATATCCACCGCTCTTGCAAATTTTGGTCGATCAAGTAGCAGGTTGGCTAAAACAGGATCTGACCAATCAATGTGGTCAAGGGTCGTGGTTATTTCTGCGATGCCATAGTCTTGTTGCGTTGTGACGTTTGATTGCAAAACAGTCTTCAAGGAAGACATTCCAAACGCAAGCAAGTCGTCCGCACGTTGCCCTTTCGGCCCATCAGGCACAGGGTCCCACAGCGAGCCATGAGTCATCCAGCGGCGGGCTGTGTGCAACAGGTTGCTAAAGCCGACATAAAAGCTTCCAACGCCGATATAGTTCTCCAGCGTATAGACGCGGTGTGTGAACTTGCCGGGTAAGAACAGGGTTTCACCAGGGCGGATGATGAACCAGCAGGCGCTTTTCAGGGACAAGAATGCCTCGGCATCGAACCGGGCGCGGGTTGTCACACTGACCCGTTCAACATCGTCCAGACCAGCTGCAAGCCCTTCGTACGTGTCCCACGCGAGCCACAATTTGCTTCCGACGCAGCAATGATTGCAAACTGCCATGTCATCTGAGTGAGAGTCGGTCAGCTTGCCGGCTGTGCTGAACACTGCAGTCAGCATTTCCAACTCGCGAATGTTTTCGGAAGCACCAGACATGAGATTCCACGGTTGCAGGAAATCCACGTCAAAGAATTCGGAAAGCGCGCCGTTTCGAACCGGAAGGTCCGTGACACCCATGATCACTCCGGACTGCCGCCAGCGTTGCAGGATTTCCGCGATACTCAGGTCCCGTTTTTCGTCACTTGTTCCCAATCGAACCGGATAGGTTTCGGAGGCGTTGCATTTACTCAACCGGGTCGCCAACTGCTCTGGTGTGCAGACAACCTCACCGTCGTCTCCCCGCGCTATGGGCTGTGGGAAATCCCGGTAAAGCGCAGGGGTTTGTCTGGCCATGTGGTCGAATAGGTGCCGTTTTTGAAAAGGCGTGGGCTTCAATTCAAGGTCCAACAGCCTTTGCGCAGATCCCTCGGGGAACCGAAGCGCGTTATCGATCTTCCTGAGTTTGCGGAAAAATGCCAGAACGTCGTCTTTCGATTGAGCGGTGTCTGCTTTCTGTTTTTCACGCAACATTCGGTGATCTCCCGCCTAACCGCTCTAGATGTTTCTGTGCTCTTTTCAGGTCGACTGACGGGTTGCTTGTGTCAACTGCGGCAAGTGCCCGCTTGAGGAACACCAGATCGGGCCATCCCGGATCCTGGGTCGACGCGTGATCCGCCATGCTGAGCGCGATTTTGAGCATGAGGCTTGTCGCGCCCTGTTCTTCCGCAAGTGTGAAGGCGTCAAGAAAACACGCGCGCGCGGCATCCCGATCCCTGTTTGAACCCAGCAACAAAAGCTCTCCTTTGACACGCTGCGCTTCAGGTGAGAGCCAGGGTTGTTTGGCGATTATGTCGTCAACCAAATCCAGCCCCACGTTTTTCTCACCTGTTTCAAGATGAACCTTTGCCTCAAGCAAGGTGCAAAACCCTTGCCGCCATGTATTTGACATAAGGGCAAGCCCCTCGTCATGACGCCCCTTTTTCGCAAGCGCCCAGCCTTTCAGATTAAGACTCCACTCGACAAAGAAAGGATAGTTCTGACGTTTCGATTGCCCGATTATGTCGTCGGATACCTCAATCAGGGCATCATATTCGGAACTGAAATGCAGCAGGACCCCACGCATCGCCAGTGAGTAAACAAGCGATTGTTTGTACGCAATTTTCTTCGCCAGTGTAAGCGACCGATCCGCAAAATCAGCGGCCTCTTTCGTGCGACCCATATACCACCGGTTGAGCGACAAAAAAGACAAGCTTTCGACACCGGGGTCTTCGCCGGTCTGGATGGACAGCGATTGAAAGCGTGTGGGATCATAGATCGCGACAGATTCGGAAAGATGTGTTTCGGCCCGGCTATGATCCCCCCGCAACGTAGAGGTTACACCGCACAGATTATGTGCCACTAATTTTGAGACTTCGTCATCTCTTTGTCGGGCGAACTCCAGACAGAGGTCCGCAAGCTCCTGGGCACGTGTGTAGTCCGACCCAACCTGTGCTGAATTCCACATTCCGTACAGAATTTCATGCAGGCAGGTCTTGTCCTCACCGGAATTGGTAAGCTGCCACGCGTCTTCATATGCTTGAACAGTTTCGGGCGCAGTATAGCCTTTCACGCTGGTCAATGCTGCACCATATTTTGTAAGTAACTCAATTTTTTGGCGTTTCTTTTCTCGATCCGGCGGATTGCTGTCGATTAAGGAAAGCGCCTGTTCGAAATGACTAATCGCCTCTGTCGTCGCCGAGTGTTCCATTGCACGGCGCCCAGCGGCCTCCCAGTACTTGAGCGCTTTTTCCTTGTTGTTTGCTCTGCCAAAATGCTGCGCCAGAATTTCTGGCGACTTCTTGACTGCCTCAGTGCTCGAGTTTTCCAAAACAAACCCGATACGTGCATGTAACTCACTCCGTGCTTTGCGCGTGAGGCCATCATAAATGGCATCCTGAACCAACGCGTGTTTAAATTTGAAAACACCGTCTAAGGTGTCCGGAGAATCCGCCAATAGGCCAGCATCGATCAGTACGGTCAGAATGCGGCGGGTTTCGTCGCGGTTTACTCGTGAAATCCTGGACAGAAGAAGCTCGGAAAATTCCCGACCGATAACAGCGGCACAGCCGACGAGTTTTCGTGCCTCAGGGGACCTGTCCAAGCGTGAAAGCAACGAGTCGTATAGCGTTGCCGGGATAGTCACGTAATCACGCTGACCGAAAGTGCCCTGCTTTGCACCTGTGTCGGAAGCCATGTTTGCACAGACGGTCTTGGTCAATTCCTCAAGAAAGAATGGAATACCGTCCGATTTGTGCAGAATCTGCTGTTCCAGTTGTTCTGAAACGGGCATGCCCGGAGACCAGTTTCGGATGATCTGTATGCCCTGTGCGCGGGAAAGCCGGTTGAGCTTCAGACTGAAGACAGATTTCTGGTGATTGATTGCACCGATTTCATCCTGCCGCGATGTAATGACCAGAAACGCTCGGTGATTAGGTATTTCAGCAGCAAGGGCATGCAGAAGCTCCAGTGAAGTTGGGTCTGCCCAGTGCGCGTCTTCAAAAAGGATGATCTTTGGGCGACCATCATTGGAGTGCAGAAGAATTTTGACAAGGCACCTGATACTTTCGGCTTTCTGCCTTTCGGTCGACATTGCCGCAGGGGTGTCCCTGTGCGTGTCGAAGAACAGCATATTCGCAATCGTTTCACGGTCCTGACGATCCTGGATGCCCTTCACGCTCAAAAATGCATATAGCTTTTCCAGTTTCTGCTCATCCGTATCCGCGTCGGTTATATGCGCTTTGGTGGCCACGTAGTCCATCACGGGATGAAGGTAGCTGTTGGAGTAGTAGGACCGACACTCCATCTGCACGGTTTCAGCATCCACTGAGGCGCTCTGCGTCAGGAGACCGGTCGTGATCGCTGATTTCCCGATCCCTGCCTCGCCGGAGACTATTGCGATCTGTCCGTCGCCTTCTACGGTTGTCGCCCACAAGTCATTCAGAATTCCAATTTCGTGGGCGCGGCCAATAATCTCACGAGGAAATTCGCTGCTTTGGCGGGTGGGGCGTTCGCTGCTGCCAACGGCGCCCAGGACTTCGTAGATTTTATGTGGCTCATCAATTCCGCGCAGGGTTATTCCTTCGTGCAGCTGAAAATTGAACCTCTGCCACGCCAAAGAGGCTGTGGTGGAACTTACAAAAACTGAATTCGGCTGCGCCGCACCCTGAAGTCGGGCTGCAAAGTTCGGCGTAAAGCCCAAGATGTCAATATCTTCGGACTTTTCCGTTGTTTTCTTGTTCAACAGAACCTTGCCAGTTGCGATGCCAACCCGCACAGCCAATCTTCTGGAAATTTCAAGGTTTGAGTTTTCGCTGTATTTTTCAATCGCTTTGACAATGTCGAGCCCGGCGTGAATCGCGCGTTCAGCGCCATCTTCATAGGCATGCGGGTGGCCGAAAAAGGCCATCATCCCATCGCCAAGTCTGAAGGCCACAAATCCATCATAGCGTTCGACGGCAGCGGTCCACAGCGCACGGCATTCCGAGATTGCCTCGCTCAAATCCTCTGAGTCGAACGTATTT
The DNA here is from genome assembly GCF_059613205.1 of Ruegeria sp. BHSB064. Taxonomy (NCBI): domain Bacteria; kingdom Pseudomonadati; phylum Pseudomonadota; class Alphaproteobacteria; order Rhodobacterales; family Roseobacteraceae; genus Ruegeria; species Ruegeria sp. BHSB064. Next base: position 16,399 of record NZ_JBXWSB010000008.1, on the reverse strand, counting down.
GAAAGCGCTGTCCACCCAACCAGGTCGCTGAAAAGAACTGTGATCTGGCGATGCTCAGTGGTTGTTTCTGAGCCGGTTTGCGAACTGCGGACAGCAGTGGCGTCAGATTTGGTTTCAAATGACGCCTGGTAGTGCCGCCGGAAACGCAGCCGATCTCCGATTGGAATGCCCAGCTCTACAAAATCTGCATCCGTCAGTTCACCGATCATGTCTGGCTCGATCGCGGCCTTTTTCATGATGTCGGCATATTTCCCCAGCCCGGCTTCGTCCAGCCAACTGGAAAGGGAGGGAATGCTTGATGACATCTCAGACAAATCCTGTGCTTTGGCTCAAATCCATTTTTTTGACGTTTGCACGTCATCACCTTAGCCCAATTTGGCCGGTGGCAGTTAATGTTTCAGTAAATTAATCTTCTTTGAATTGTGCTTTAGTACCCCTAATTGGTTGAGAATTCTAGGCTCTTGTCTGACAACCTTTGGGATTGTTGCTTTAGCGCAGGTTGATGTTGGCCCCGATTCCAGGTGTGCCCCGCTGACTGTATCGAGCTGTTCGGGGCTTAAGATGTTGAAACGTCTACAACGGAAGCTGATCGGTTGTCTGTGACCCAGTTTACGACACCATTGTCTGAATCTTGGGTCTGACAAACAGAACCCAGAAAAATTGACTACGCTGTCGATCCTTGTGTGGACCTGTCGGAAAGGCCGAGGCACTGTCCAAGCTGTGCGGGCAGGGGCGATGTGGCGCCTATTTGTGCCAGTGTCAGGCTGGTTTCCCGCGATATCACATTCCACAAGTCCCGCAGCCCTGCCTCGCCCTTCGCGGCGATTGCGTATAACAGGATACGTCCCAAAAAGGTGAAGTCAGCCCCCGAAGCCAATACTTTCACGACGTCTTCGCCACTGCGCAAACCGCTGTCGTAGAAAAGGGGGAAATCCGGTCCAACGGCCCGGCGGATTTCGGGCAGCGCCAAAACTGGGGGAATTGCTGCGTCCAGTTGACGACCGCCATGGCTTGAAACTTGAATGGCATCTACCCCAGCCTGTTTCAGGTGCAGCGCGTCTTCGGTATCCAGAACACCTTTTACAACCAGCTTGCCTTCCCATCGGTCACGCAGTCGAGCAAGGTAATCCCAATCAGCACGGGCGCGGGATTCGGTGCGGTCAAAAGTGCCGTCTGGGAAATTTGCCATTTGTGGTTTGCCGCGGAAAAGGGTGTTTAGCGACCAGCGTGGATGCAAGGCGAAATCGAGAAATTGCAGTGGTCCGATCCGAAACGGCATCTTGAAGCCATGGCGCAGTTCGCGCGGGCGACGACCGACCTCAGGCACGTCCAGCGTCAGAACCAATGTGCGATAGCCCGCAGTCCTGGCGCGATCCACAAGGGTCATGGCGCTGCTGCCATCGCCGCTGAAATACAGTTGGAACCAGGCGTGGCCATCAGCCACTTCGATGATCTTTTCCAACGGAGTCGATGCCACGGTCGAAACCCCATGCGGGATTTTGTAGTCGGCGGCCAGACGTGCCAGCATAAGGTCCGCCCCGGGTGCTGCCAGATTACACATACCCATGGGAGAGATACCAAACGGCCTGGCAGCGGATTGGTCAAAGACGGGCAGCTCAAGGCTGCGATCGCTGACATCCACCAGTACCCGTGTGCGCAGGCGAATGTCCTGCAAGGCGCGCCGGTTCAACTCCGCGCCGTGCTCTTCACCCGCGTTACCATCCATATAATCAAACACCATCCAAGGCAGACGCCGACGGGCGATCCGCCTGGCATCCGCGCTGGAATGGATCTGGCCGGACGGCAGCATGATCGGGACCTCAGGCCTGAACAGCTTTCATGAAGCGATCACGGATCACCACCGGGTCCATAGTGATGACGGGCATCTTGGCATTGCCGCTTTCGCATTTGGCCACGATGATGGTCATCTTGTTTCCGGCGAGTGCGTCTTCGACCGCCTGTTTTGTATCCTCGGCCCGGCATTCGACAACGTTTTCGCAACCGCAGGCCGAAGCGACTGCCGCCAAAGAGGTTTTCTGCCCCGCATAGGTCGGCTGATCACCGGTCGAACCATATGATCCGTTATCAACGATCAGCAGGATGAAATTGTCGGCCACGTTATTCGCGATCGTGGGTAAAGTGCCGAAATTAGTCAGAACCGAGCCGTCGCCGTCGATGGCAATCACCTTTTTGTCCTGAGCCAGCGCCAAACCCAACCCGATGCTTGAGGCTAGTCCCATTGTTCCCAGCATGTAGAAATTGGTTGGCTGATCGTCGATGGCGTGCAGCTCCTGGCTGGGGATGCCGATATTGCAGACCACCAAATGGTCGCGGATGACAGGGGCGATATCTTTCAGAATCTCAGAGCGGATCATTGGTCTCCGTAGCCTCCCCAGAAGGATGCGTCGGTCAGAATGGCGACCGGCTTGTTGCACATGAAGGTGTATTTCAGGATCGTATCCAGCTCGTCCGCGTCACTTTCCTTGTGAAAATGATACGTAGGGATGTTGAGTTGAGCCAGAAGTGCTTTGGTGTGCACCGCCATTTCAACCTGACAGGCCACTGGCTCGCGCAGCTCACCCCTGTATGAGATCAGCATGGGCAACGGCATCCGGTAGTATTGGATCAACGTGGCCAGCGTGTTGATCGTCACGCCGATGGCGGTGTTCTGCATGATGATGGCGGGTCGTTTGCCCCCCATCCAGGCCCCGGCACACAGGCCCATGCCTTCGTCTTCTTTGTTGGAGGGGATGTGAAAAATCTCGGGGCGCGCTTCGACCTCGTCGATGACACCGGCCAACTGCTTGCACGGTACGGTAGTCACGAAACTGATGTCGTTGGCCACCAGATCATCAACGATTTTGCTGTGGATAGACATTGTCGGTTCCTCTGTTCACTGACATTCATATCGCGCAAAACCTATGCTTTACTCAATTTAAAAATACTTTATCTTAAATAAAGAATTGGCTTAGATCCTTTTCTGGTCATACCCGAGTGGTTTCATGAGCATCACGCTGTACAAAACCCTGATTGCAATCGCTGAGACGGGCAGTTTTGCTGCGGCTGCTGACAAGGTCTATGTGTCTCAGGCGGCGGTTGGGCAGCAGATGAAGCGGCTCGAGGATCAACTGCAGATCACATTGTTCGACCGCAGCCAACGCACGCCCAGGCTCAATCAAACTGGTTGGGCGCTGGTGCCCAAGGCAAAAGAGCTGGTTCGTGCCTATGATACAATCCTGGACGGTGTGGCGGGTGACGCTGCCTTTGGCGGCGAGTTCAATCTTGGAGCTGTGTCATCGACGATCCGCAGACTGATCCCGCTCACTGTCCGCCGCTTGTTGGAAACCTACCCCGAACTCAAGGTCCATGTGACATCGGCTTTGTCCGGAGACCTGCAGACACAGGTTGAGCGCGGGGTGATCGACGCGGCAGTATTGAGTTCGCCGGAAGCCCTGACTTCAGAACTGGAATGGCATCCTTTTGCGGATGAAGAACTGGTGCTGGTGACCTCTCCTGATGTGACCGATACCGATCCGACCCGAATCCTTGCAGAGCAACCCTTTGTCCGTCACGCCCGGGATGGGATGGTGGGTGTTCTGGCCGACACTTGGCTTGCCCGGAACGGATTCCGGGTGAGATATGCCATGGAAATGAAATCCTTGGAGGATCTTACAAGCATGGTGGCACATAACTTGGGTGTTTCAATCGTACCGAACTTGTGTATGCCGGATCCGGAGTTCGGGCGGTTGCGTAAGATACCTCTGGACGGCAAACCCGTTTCCCGGGCGCTTGGTGTCTTGCTGCGCGCCGATAGCCCCAGAAAGCGGCTAATCAACCTGTTTGTTGACGAAATCCGTACGTCTGTGGTGCAGCGCCCGGCTGTGCCCGGCGACGATGCGGCGCGGCACTAGGTTTTATCCACGCGGTCATCCCCGACAATGCCAGCCTCTTCTTCCTGAACCAAGGTTTCGGCTTGCAAGACACCGGGTTGTGCTGCGCCGATGATACCGACAACCTGCACTTCACCGGTCTCAGACGGTGCGGCGACCTGAAAGCGCCGGATTAACGCAATAAGCGCAACAGAAAGCCCGATGCCGGCCAAGAGCACCTGTAACCCGCGGCCTCCGAACAATGATATGGCGTTTGGGCCCAACATGGTTCCGACCAGTAGCCCGATGTTCAGTAGCAGAACCATGGTGCCACTGGCGGGTACGATTTGGGACAATCGAAGTTGATCATTCGCATGTGCGGTCAGGATCGAATAAGTCGGGTACAACCCGATGGCGATCGCTACAAAGCCGTAAACGATAAATGAGGGAGACATGTTGACAGCCATCCATGCGCCTGACACCGCAACGATAACACCCAAGCCGATGACAACGTAGCGCCTGTCAGTGTGATCGGATATCCATCCCACAGGGTATTGAACAACGGCACCGGCGATCAGTGCTGCCACCAAGGCACCCGATGCCTGTGCGGCTGAAAACCCTTGTTGCAAGGCATACAAAGGCAAGGTGATGTAATGTGCCGAGACGCCGATACTGACCAGCACAATGCCAATTACAGCGATGGGCGAGACCTTGTATAACCGGGTCACAGGCATGCGTTCCGGAACCGTATACTCTGGCGCTTTGTTGCCTGAAAGAAGCAGCGGTACGATAGACAAAGAAATAAGGATCGAGACGGTTCCGAACAGCAGATTGCCCGTTGGATCTGGAAAGCCAACAAGCGCGGTACCCAACGCAGGCCCTGCGAGCTGGATAATGAAGTAGAGCGACAGCACTTGCGCACGCGTGTTGTTGTCGGATTTTGCGTTCAGCCAGCTTTCGGTGATCACATAGAGGCCTGGGTAGCAGAATCCGCCCAGGAAGCGCATGACGCTCCAACTGATGGCGTCGCTGGTCAGCAGATGTACGATTGCCGCGATGGATACCAACGACGCAAGCGCCGAAAAGGCCCGAATATGCCCGACGTTTTCCACGAGGCGCGGGGCCATCGCCGTTCCCGCAAGCGCGCCCAGCGGATAACTGGCCTGCATGACAGAGATCGTAAAGTCGCTAAATCCTAGGCTTGCCCCGCGAATTGTAAGCAGAGTTGCCAACAGGCCATTGGCGACCATCAGCATGAGCATCCCTAAGAACAGGGCCCAGTTTTCATTTAATGCGCGTATCATGCCCCATGGCTATTGCGGACCAGATTTGGAATATACCAATCCCGCGACATGCAAATGTCGCGACGAGCCACTGGCAAATTTTTCAAAAACAATCCGGCACGTTGCCAGTCTTTCAGGGTGCGCTCAGACCGGAAGACAGCAGAGATCCAACAGTCGCTTGAAGCCAGCGCTATCAAGCTCGTCGAACTGCAGCGCCAGCTCTGCGATCTCTTGAGCACGTTCCGTGCCAAGCACAGGGTCAGCAAGGTCGTGGAATTTGGCTCGAATCTCAGCGTCGCTGAGGGGCAAATCCGCGTCTCCTCGCGGTGTTCGGGGGGCATCCTGAATACGGCGGCCATCGTTCAACACCAAAGTGACCTGAGCCCAGCGTTTGTCGGTGCTGATGCGGGTCATCTCGGGGTCGTCAATCAGCTCAATGGTACGGCTGACGCGCAGGATGTCCGGGTCGCGCAGGGCTGCGGCGCTCAACTCTTCGATCCCAACTTTGCCACGCACAATCATTGCAGCCACCGGAAACGCGATCGCATAGGCAAATTCGTCCTGATTTGCAGGCTCATGCCCAGCCAGACGGGTGGCGTAATGGAAGGTGCGGATTTCGACGCGCTCAATCTGGGTATGAGACAGGTTGTGGAGACGCATCATCTCTTTGACGGAATCGAGTGACGGATGTGCCCAGCGACAACAGGGATACGCTTTGTAATGTGTGTGATCGACCAATCGCCAGCCAGATCCCAAATCAGCCCAGAACGCTGCTGCGTCCTCGCCCTCACAGGTCAGGGCAGGGGCGCCAGTAAAGCCTTCCATCGCAAGGTAAGCGGCTGTAACGCCAGACGGCGCCCCCCATCCAACCCCATCCCGCACCATAGTCGGGTGATCAATGCATCGCATCATCTGACTGCGCGGGCCGTGGTATTCCCCTATGCCAGCCGCTTGGCGGATTTGCTCGGCCGTTCCTCCAAGCAACTTGACACCTGCTGCCGCAACGCCAACGGCGGTCCAGGCCCCGGATGTGTGGTAGTCAGCGCAGGTTGCATGTTGAGCCAACCCGGCGCGGTAGGAGAGTTCGTAAGCGGCGGCCAGAATCTCGGCAAAGCGGCGACCACTTATTTGTGGAGCGCTGGCTTGAGCCATAGCGATCAGTGCGGGGAAGATCGCTGACCCCGCATGACCCTTGCAGGGTGTTGTGCCGTCATGGGCGTCGATACTGTCCACAGTGAACGCCCCGGCCATAGCTGCGCCAACCGGGCTGACCGTCCGACCATCCATAAGCATCTGTGACTGTCCGGCCCCGCCCGCGCCAAAAATCAGCGGGGCGACACGTCGCGCGATATCTGACAGTTCTGTAGTGGATCCGACAGCTGCCACCCCCATCGTATCGAGAAATGATCTGCGCAGCGTCCACAGTGCTTCTTCAGGCAGATCATCGTAGTGCAAGGCAGCGGCGAACGCGTCAAATCTCTGGCTCATGGAATAATGTCCTCGCAAACACAGGCCCTGGTGAAGCGACCATTATCCCGCGCGGATCGAAAAACAAGACGTTGCTATTTCGGTTTGACAGTTAGCGAGTTTGACTAGGAACATTCAGCTTCCTGGGTCAATGCGAGTTCACTCCAGCGACACCCAGAGGACTTTTGCGTCTTCCTTGCTGGTCGAAATACAGCCATGCCCCATCCCACTGTCATAATACAGTGAATCCCCGGCTTTCATCGGCAGAGGCCGGTAATGTTCCGACAAAAAGATCAGCTCACCGCTTAGAACATACATGAATTCCTCACCGGAATGGCGTACCAGCGGATCGAACTCGGACATGTCCCGTGCCCGGATCGTCGCGATATAGGGCAACATGCGTTTGCTGGTCAGGTCCGAACACAGCAGTTCGTGCAGGTAGGTCGCGGTTTCCCGCGTCTCGCCCTGACCTTTGGCTGTGAAATCGCGCCGGCCTGATATGCCGGATTGGCCCGTTTCCAAGAACAGCTGTGGTGGGTTCATATCCAACGCCTGGGTCAGTCGGCGCACGATCTCGAAGCTGGGCTTGGTCTGGTTGTTTTCAATTTTCGACAAGGTCGACCGACCGATTCCCGCAGCGCGCCCGGCCTCTTCCAAAGTCCAGCCTTTTTCCCGCCGTGCATCGCGAATGGACCGGCCCAACGCCGCGCCTTCGTCCTCTTCGTCCTGAACAGAACCTTCATTCCAATGGTCGTCGCCCATCAAATTTCTCCCAATTTATCGCAGGTTACAGAGTTCTCTGTAATCACGCAACATCACGAATATGAGAAATATGTTGCCTTAAGGAGCAAAATTCCACTATAGGAAACAAAGTTTCGAACCGAGGATTCGAAAGCGGAGGAGAAAACCATGTTCAAAACGTCGCTGAAAGAGGCCGATCCTGTCATCGCTGCGTCGATTGACCGCGAGGGCGCACGCCAGGCCGAGCAGATTGAGCTTATCGCATCCGAGAACATCGTCTCTCAGGCCGTGATCGAAGCGCAGGGCTCGGTTCTGACTAATAAGTATGCCGAAGGCTATTCGGGCCGACGCTATTATGGCGGGTGCGAGTATGTCGACGAAGTCGAATCCGAAGCCATTGAACGGCTGAAAAAGCTGTTTGGCTGTGAATATGCAAACGTTCAGCCCCATTCGGGTGCGCAGGCCAATGGCGCGGTCAAACTGGCGCTACTGCAACCCGGCGACACCATTTTGGGTATGTCGCTGGATGCGGGCGGGCATCTGACCCATGGCGCAAAACCGGCGCAATCCGGCAAATGGTTCCGTCCGATCCAGTATGGCCTGACCGAAGCTGGCCTGGTCGATTACGATCAGGTTGAGGCGCTGGCCAAAGCAGAAAAACCCAAACTGATCATCGCGGGCGCGTCGGCCTATTCGCAAAAGATCGACTTCGCCCGCTTCCGCGCCATCGCTGATGAGGTTGGTGCCTGGTTGCTGGCTGACATGGCGCATATCGCGGGTCTGGTCGCAACCGGTCTGCACCCTTCGCCCATCGGTCACGCGCATGTGGTGACGTCGACCACGCACAAAACGCTGCGCGGCCCGCGTGGCGGCATCATCCTGACCAATGACGAAGCATTGGCGAAAAAGATCAACTCAGCGGTGTTCCCGGGCCTGCAAGGTGGTCCGCTGATGCATGTGATCGCTGGTAAGGCCGTGGCTTTCGGCGAAGCACTGAAACCCGAATTCAAGGACTACATGCAGCGCGTGGTCGATAGTGCTTCGGCTCTGGCAGACGTCATGATTGCGCGCGGGTGTGACATCGTTTCCGGCGGCACCGAGAACCACCTGATGCTGGTCGATCTACGCCCAATCGGCGTAACCGGCAAAGATGCCGAAGCCGCGCTGGAGCGTGCGGGGTTCACCTGCAACAAGAACAGCGTTCCAGGCGATCCGCAAAAGCCGACAATCACCAGCGGTATTCGTCTGGGTACCGCTGCTGGATGCAGCCGGGGCTTTGGACCGGAAGAGTTTAAACAGATCGGCAACCTGATCGGTGACGTTCTGGATGCACTCGCCAAATCTCCGGAAGGCGATGCCGCCGTTGAACAGGCAACCCGCGCCCAAGTCCGCGCGCTCTGCACTAGCTACCCGATTTACTGAAAGACGACGAAATGAGCTATGACCTGATTGTCATCGGTGGTGGACCAGGCGGTTACGTTGCTGCCATCCGCGCAGCCCAGCTAGGCCTGAAAGTGGCGTGTGTCGAAGGGCGCGGGGCACTGGGTGGCACGTGTCTGAATGTGGGGTGCATACCCTCCAAAGCGTTGCTGACCTCCTCGGCCAAATTTGCCGAACTCTCCCATCTCTCCTCCCATGGCATTGCGGTCGGGGAGGCCAGCATCAATGTCCCCGAAATGATGGGACGCAAGGACAAGATCGTTGGCGACCTGACCAAAGGCATCGCGTTTCTGTTCAAGAAAAACGGCGTTGATCTGATCGAAGGCTGGGCCAGCATTCCGGCGGCAGGACAAGTCAAAGTGGGCGATGACGTCCACGAGGCCAAGAACATCCTGATTGCTACAGGGTCCGAGCCAACCCCATTGCCCGGGATCGAGATTGACGAGCAGAACGTCCTGAGTTCGACCGGCGCGATTGCGTTGGACAGCGTGCCGGATCATCTGGTGGTGATCGGAGCTGGCGTGATTGGTTTGGAACTGGGTCAGGTCTGGGCGCGATTGGGCGCGAAAGTTACGGTTGTTGAGTATCTGGATCGCATCCTGCCCGGCATTGATGGTGAAATAGCCAAATTGGCGCAGCGCGCGCTCAGCAAGCGCGGTTTGAAGTTCCAGTTGGGGCGTGCCCTGAAATCCGTTGAAGAAACCGAGACTGGTTTGACGTTGACCGTGGATCGTGTGGGTAAAGACAAAGAAGAGGTGATCGAGGCCGACAAGGTCCTGATCGCCGTTGGTCGCCGCCCCGTTACACGCGGGCTGGGCCTTGAAGAGCTTGGCGTCGCTGTAAACCCGCGCGGCTTTATTGAAGTTGACGGCACGTTCCAGACCTCGGTCCCTGGCGTCTATGCGATCGGTGATTGTGTTCCCGGCCCGATGCTGGCGCACAAAGCCGAAGAGGACGGCGTTGCCTGTGTTGAAATGCTGGCGGGTGAAACGGCTCACGTCGATTACAACACCGTTCCGGGTGTAGTCTACACCGACCCAGAGGTCGCCTCGGTTGGCCTAACCGAAGAAGCGTTGAAAGAGGCCGGTACAGAATACTCGGTTGGCAAGTTCGCCTTCATGGCCAACTCGCGCGCGCGGTCTACTGGTGAAACCGATGGCGCGGTCAAAGTTCTGGCCGATCCCAATGGCACCATCCTGGGCGCGCATATCTGCGGGGCTCATGGCGGCGATCTCATTGCCGAGCTGGTACTGGCCATGACCAAAGGCGCTACCGTGTCCGAGGTCGCCTCCACCTGTCATGCACACCCGGCTATGGGCGAGGCGGTCAAAGAAGCCTGTCTCGACGCCATGGGCCGCGCAATTCACGCGTAAAAGGGGACCGCCAGATGACCATCCAGCTTCGCCCTCGCCATCCTGAAAAGGCCAAGAAGGCTGACAGTGTCATCCCGCGCAAACCCAAGTGGATTCGCAAGAAAAAGGGTGACAGCACCGAGTATTACGAAACCCGTCGCCTGATGCGCGAGCACAATCTTGCCACCGTTTGTGAAGAGGCCGCCTGCCCGAACATTGGCGAGTGCTGGTCCAAGCGCCATGCCACCATGATGATCATGGGCGAGGTCTGCACACGCGGCTGTTCCTTCTGCAACGTCGCCACGGGCCGCCCGGATGCATTGGATGCGTTCGAGCCCGGCCGGGTTGCGGCAGCGGTCAAGAAACTGGGCCTGCGTCATGTGGTGATCACTTCGGTCGACCGCGATGATCTGGACGATGGCGGGGCCGAGCATATCGCGCAGACCATTCGCGCCGTACGTCATCAGAACCCCGGCACCACGGTTGAGGTTTTGACCCCTGATTTTCTTGGAAAGGGCTCTGCCTCAGATATTGTATTTGAGGCCGCACCGGACGTTTTCAACCACAATCTGGAAACTGTGCCGCATCTTTACCCAACGGTACGTCCCGGCGCGCGGTATTATACTTCGCTGCGCCTTCTGGACGATGCAAAACGCGCCAACCCCGAGATTTTCACTAAATCCGGCCTGATGGTGGGCCTGGGGGAAACACTCACGGACGTACGTCAGGTCATGGACGATCTGCGTGCTGCGCAGGTCGATTTTCTGACTGTTGGTCAGTACCTGCAACCCACTCCGAAACACCATCCAATTGACCGGTTCTGGACGCCGGAAGAGTTTGCCCAGCTGGAACAAATCGCACGTTCCAAGGGCTTCCTGCACGTGTCGGCAACCCCGCTGACCCGTTCATCGTTCCATGCGGACGAAGACTTCGCTGCCCTAAGGCAGGCCCGGCAACGGGCCGTCGCCAACGGGGCACAAACCTAACGCAAATGGGAGGGATACCATGGAAGCGTTAACTTCAATCACAGGGGCCATCAATGGCGTCGTATGGGGGCCTTGGATGCTGGCTCTTATCCTCGGCGTCGGCTTCTTCCTGCAGGTGGGCCTGAAATTTATGCCGATCCTGCGCATCGGCAAGGGCTTTAGCCTGCTGTTCCAGGGCCGGGAAGGTCAGGGCGAAGGGCAGATCAGCCCGTTCAACGCGCTGATGACCTCGCTGTCGGCCACCATCGGTACAGGTAACATCGCTGGTGTGGCCACTGCTGTCTTCCTGGGCGGTCCGGGCGCCTTGTTCTGGATGTGGATGACCGCCCTGGTGGGCATGGCCACCAAATATGCCGAAGCCGTCTGCGCGGTGAAATACCGCGAGAAGGACGAGCTGGGCAACTATGTCGGCGGCCCGATGTACTACATCAAAAACGGTCTGGGTGCGAAATGGGCCTGGCTGGGCGTTGCCTTCGCCCTGTTCGGTGGCATCGCAGCCTTCGGCATCGGTAACGGTGTGCAGGCCAACGGTGTGGCACAGGTTCTGGAAGCCAATTTCGGCCTGAACACATCCGTCACCGGTGTTGTGCTGATGGTTCTGACCGCAGCTGTGATCCTGGGTGGCATTACCCGCATCGGTGCTGTTGCTGGTAAACTGGTTCCGTTCATGGCCGTGGCCTATATCCTCGCCGGTCTGCTGGTTCTGCTGCTGAACATCGGTTCAATCGGCGCAGCCCTTGCTGATGTGTTCGCCTACGCCTTCACCCCTTGGGCCGCCAAAGGTGGCGCAGCCGGTGCAGCGGTTTGGCTGGCCATCCGCTTTGGTGTTGCACGCGGTGTGTTCTCGAACGAAGCCGGTCTGGGCTCCGCCCCGATTGCACACGCAGCGGCCGAGACCAAAGGTCCGGTCAACCAGGGCCTGATCGCGATGCTGGGTACGTTCATCGACACCATCATCGTGTGCTCGATCACCGGTCTGGCGATCATCGCCTCGGGTGCTCTGGACGCATCGGTCGAGCTGTTCAACCAGGATCCGGAACTGGGTATTTCTGGTGCCGCGCTGACGTCGCTGGCGTTCGAAACCACCCTGCCGGGCGTTGGTGGGTATCTGATCGCAATCGCTCTGTCGATCTTTGCCTTCACCACCATCCTTGGCTGGTCGTTCTACGGCGAGAAATGTGTCGAGTTCCTGCTGGGTGTCAAATCGCTGATCCCCTACCGCATCCTTTGGATCATCATGATCTACTTCGGTGCAACTGCGGATCTGGGCTTCATCTGGCTGCTGGCAGACACGCTGAACGCAATGATGGCACTGCCGAACCTGATCGCTCTGATCCTGCTGAGCCCGGTCGTCTTCAAACTGACGAAAGAGTTCTTTGCAACCAACGGTCAGTCCGAAGAACCCGGCGGTAAGCCCGCCGAGTAATCCGGATCTGAGAAACCACGGAGGGCCATCCCGGCCCTCCAACTTCGAAACAGAATTCCATAACTCGAGGAGAGACGTGATGGCCACGAAAATCCTGCTGCCCATTGATCACACCGACGACCGCTCGTGGAAGAACGCCCTGCCGCTCGCGCTGGAACAGGCCAAGTTCTACGGTGCCGAACTGCACGCAGTTGCCGTCATCCCCGAGATCATCAAGCTGCCCAACCTGCCCGCCAATTATGGTGCTGGCGCAAAGGACCATGTGCGCGGTGCGGTCCAGGCAATCCTGGATCACGGCAATGCCTCTGACGTGCAGGTCCACGTCGAAGAAGGCAGCGTTTACCGCGAAATCCTGAAACTCGCCTACAAAGACGGTTTTGACCTGATCATCATGGCCTCGACCAAAGGCGACTTCCCGAACTACGAGATCGGCCCGAACCTGGCCCGTGTCGTGCGCAATGCGCATTGCACAGTCACAGTCGTTCGCGACCAGTCCCGTTGATTGAAAGGTTTGTACGATGACCGAGATTAGACGCACGCCTCTCCATTCGTTGCATGTTGAGTTGGGAGGTAAGATGGTTGGTTTTGCGGGTTGGGAGATGCCTGTTCAGTATCCGATGGGGATTATGGGAGAGCATAAGCAGTGTCGTGAGAAGGCGGCGTTGTTTGATGTGTCTCACATGGGTCAGGTGATTTTGCGCGGTGAGAATGTGGGAGAGAAGCTGGAAGCTTTGTGCCCTCAGGCTTATGCGACGCTGAAGGAAGGCAAGGCGCGGTACGGGTTCTTCACCAATGCTGAAGGCGGGATCATGGATGACCTGATCGTGTCGAATGCGGGGGATCATTACTTTGTGGTGGTGAACGCGGCGCTGCGGCATCAGGACATTCCGCATATGCGTGACAACCTGGACGGCGTCGAAGTGACCGAGATCTTCGACCGCGCGCTGGTGGCCGTGCAAGGCCCCGCAGCGGAAAACGTGGTTGGGGAACTCTGCCCTGCCGCGCGTGATCTGAAGTTCATGGAAACCACGGTGGCCGATATCAACGGCGTTGAATGCCGCATCTCGCGTCTGGGCTATACCGGCGAGGACGGGTATGAGATCTCGATCCCCGAGGACAAGGCGATCGAGATCACCCGCGCGTTCCTGGCGCATGAGGATTGCGAACCGGCGGGTCTGGGCGCGCGCGACAGCCTGCGGCTCGAGGCGGGTCTGTGCCTTTATGGCAATGACATTGATCAGAGCACCTCGCCGGTCGAGGCGTCTTTGGGCTGGGCGATGCAGAAGCGCCGCAAGGAAGAAGGCGGGTTCCCGGGCGCCGAGCGTGTGCAAAAGGAACTGGCCGAGGGCGCGGCGCGCAAGCTGGTGGGCATCAAGCCCGAAGGCCGGGCACCGGCGCGTCAGGGCGTCGAGGTGCAATGCCTTGAGGGCAACACGATTGGTCAGATCACCTCGGGCAGCTTTGGCCCCACGGTGGGTGGCCCGGTTGCGATGGGCTATGTGAGCAAAGGCCATGGCGCGCCCGGCGAGAAGGTGAACCTGATCATCCGGGGCAAGGCGCAACCGGCCGAGATCGTGGCGCTGCCCTTCGTCACACAGAATTACAAGCGTTGAAGTCAGGAGAGAGACAAGATGGCAACCTATTATTCCGAAGAACATGAATGGCTGACCGTTGAGGGCGACACCGCCACGCTGGGCATCACCAAACACGCGGCTGAACAGCTGGGTGAGGTGGTGTTTGTCGAGCAGCAGGAAGTGGGCGACGAGTTCGAGAAAGACGGCGAGATCGGCGTGATCGAATCCGTCAAGGCGGCCTCGGAACTTTACGCCCCGGTCGATGGCGAGATCGTTGAAGTGAACGAAGCGCTGGCCGACAACCCCGGCGCGCTGAACGACGACCCCGAGGGCGAAGCCTGGATCTACAAGGTCAAGATTGCGGACGCGTCGCAGCTTGAAGACCTGATGGACGAGGCCGGATACAAAGCCTTCATCGGCTGACCCAAACCCGGAGCCCCGCCTTTGGGGCTCCCCCGCTTCATCTTTTTCCAAATACTCCCGCCGGAGGCTCCCGCAGTCTCCGCCGGCCCTGACCTATCCGTGAGGAGCGCAAAGATGGCCTTCAAACTGACCGACTACGAAGCCTATGACTTCGCCAATCGCCGCCACATTGGCCCGTCGCCCACCGAGATGCGCGACATGCTCAAGGTGATCGGCTTCAAGACGCTGGACGAACTGATCGACGCCACCGTCCCACCCGCGATCCGGCAGAAAGAGCCGCTGGACTGGGGTCCGGCGATGACGGAACGCGATGCGCTGTTCCACATGAAAGAGGTGGCGAGCAAGAACAAGGTTCTGACCTCGCTGATCGGTCAGGGATACTATGGCACCACCACGCCCGCGCCGATCCTGCGCAACATCCTGGAAAACCCGGCCTGGTACACCGCCTACACGCCGTACCAGCCCGAGATCAGCCAGGGCCGACTTGAGGCGCTGCTGAACTTCCAGACCATGGTCTCTGACCTGACCGGGCTGGACGTGGCCAACGCATCCCTGCTGGACGAAGCCACTGCGGCTGCCGAAGCGATGGCCATGGCCAAGCGCGGCGGGCGTTCGAAAGCCAACAACGCAGCCTTCTTTGTCGACAAGAACTGCCACCCGCAGACCATCGCGGTGATCAAAACCCGCGCCGAGCCTCTGGGCATCGACGTTCAGGTGGGTGATCCCGACAGCCTGGACGCCGGAGCCGTCTTTGGTGCGATCTTCCAGTATCCCGGCACCCACGGTCACGTGCGCGACTTCACATCGGAAATCGCGGCCCTGCACGAACATAAAGCCATCGCCATCGTCGCTGCCGACATCCTGTCGCTGGCGCTGCTGAAGTCACCGGGCGAGATGGGCGCGGATATCGCCATCGGCTCGACCCAGCGCTTTGGCGTTCCGATGGGCTATGGCGGCCCGCACGCCGCCTATATGGCAACCACCGACAAGCTGAAGCGCTCGATGCCGGGCCGGATCATCGGTGTGTCGATCGACAGCCGTGGCAACAAGGCCTACCGCCTGTCGCTGCAAACCCGCGAGCAGCATATCCGGCGTGAGAAAGCCAACTCGAACGTCTGCACCGCGCAGGCGCTGCTGGCGGTCATTGCCTCGATGTATGCGGTCTATCACGGCCCCGATGGCATCAAGGCCATCGCGCAATCGGTGCACCGCAAGACCTCGCGCCTGGCCGCTGGTCTGGAAGAGGCAGGCTTCTCGGTCGAACCGGAAGTGTTCTTCGACACCATCACGGTTGAGGTCGGCCATCTGCAGAAGACCGTCATGGAAGCTGCCGTGGCGCGCGGTGTCAACCTGCGTAAAGTTGGCGAGACCAAGGTCGGCATCAGCCTGGACGAACAGACCCGCCCCGAGACCATCGAGGCCGTCTGGGGTGCCTTCGGCATCGACCGCACCGATGACAGCTCGAACAAGCAATACCGCCTGCCGGACTATGCGCTGCGGGAAAGCGAATACCTGACCCACCCGATCTTCCACAAGAACCGGGCCGAGGCCGAGATCACGCGTTATATGCGCCGTCTGGCCGACCGTGATCTGGCGCTGGACCGGGCGATGATCCCGCTGGGCTCGTGCACCATGAAGCTGAACGCCACGATCGAGATGATCCCGGTCACCTGGCCCGAGTTTGGCAATCTGCACCCGTTCTGCCCCGAAGATCAGGCGCAGGGCTATCACGAGATGATTGCCGACCTGAACGACAAGCTGTGCCAGATCACCGGTTATGACGCGATCTCCCAGCAGCCCAACTCAGGCGCGCAGGGCGAATATGCGGGCCTGCTGAC
>NZ_JBXWSB010000007.1:0-83473 GCF_059613205.1 Ruegeria sp. BHSB064 | reverse complement strand
GGTCAATTTGCGTTTTCCGGCGTTGCCAATCGACTGGGTGTTCGCCCTGAACATATCGAAGTGGTCGCAGCGGGCGAGGGCCAGACCGACGGTGTAATCGAGGTGATCGAATACCTGGGTGCCGATACGTTCTTAATTGTTGATGTCGGTGCCGAAGAAAAGGTGACAGTTCGTTTGAACGGAGATACGGACCTCAAACCGGGCGCTCAGATCGGATTGCATTTTCCGACCAACAAGCTGCATTTTTTCGATGAAGATGGTCAAGCTGTGGGTCGGGAATAGCCCGATACACTGCCGATAGGGCTTCAAGCACGCGTTGCAGTTTCTATTCATGAACCGCAACGCGTTCTTTTTTGAGAACATGTTCGGCTTTGCGCCAGCTTTCGCCTTCATTGGCTGGCTAGCTGTTAAAAACACTTTGAACCTGTGGCAATTTATGGGCCTACAGGACCATACTGAGTTTGTGTCCGTCACATCCAATTGACCCTTGTGTGATTTGAAAAGTCGGTGAAGCGACTTTGATTTTTCGGATGGCTATTGAATTAAGGTCAGACACGATGTTGGCTACATCTTGTTGAATTTGCTCGAAACGAGAGAAGAGAGACATGGCGAAAAACGTGTGTGAGGTCCTGCTAGACATATTGGCGGATGCAGGTGGTCGTCAGATCTTTGGCGTGGTCGGCGATGCGCTTAACCCTTTTCTCGAAGCCATGCGCGGGGATGATCGGTTTGAGTGGAAGGGTTTGCGGCACGAAGAAAACGCAGCCTACGCAGCTTATGCGCAGTCGCATCTGACTGGTGGTATCGGCATTTGTGCCGGTACTGTTGGTCCCGGTGCTTTGCATCTGATCAACGGGCTCTACAACGCCAAACGCGAAGGCGCGGGTGTGGTTGCGATCACTGGCCAAATCGCCCATCGCGAGCGCGGAACCGGCTATCATCAGGAAGTGAACTTGGAAAAGGCGTTTGACGATGTGTGCGACTATCAAGCCGTGATCCACACGCCGGATCAGATGCCGCGTCTTGCCCAGATCGCTGTGCAGCGTGCGCTCATCAACCGCGAGGTGGTGCGGATTGAACTGCCCATCGATGTGTCCGAGCAAAAGGTGCCCAGCCTGCACCAGTTCCACCCGCTTTTGAAACAGCCCTCTACCCTGATCCCGCCCGAAGATGAAATTGCCCGAGCTGCGCAGATCATAAACGCAGGCAAGAAGGTGGCGCTTTTCGCTGGCGTTGGTTGCCGCGCGGCCAAGGATCAGGTGTTGGCCCTGTCGCAAAAACTCAATGCCCCCCTAGCGCACACGTTGAAGGGCAAGGATATCTTTGACTACGACGACCCGAATGTGGTTGGCATGACCGGTCTGATCGGCAATCCCGGCGGCTATCATGCAGTGCGCGATTGTGATGTGCTGGTGATGCTGGGCACAGACTTTCCGTATGAATGGTTCCTGCCAGAGACGGCCAAGATCGTGCAGATCGACCGCAGCGTCGAAAATCTGGGCCGCCGTGCGCCTATCGCATCGGGCTTGTTGGGGGATGTCCGTGCAACGCTGGATCGGCTGTTGCCTCAAATAACCGAGAAAGAAGACCGAAGCTTCGCTGATCATCAGGTCAAACTGTGCAACAAGTGGCTGGCGCAACAGGACAAAGAGGCCAGCCTCGAGCGCGCAAGTGAACCGCTGCACCCACAGTTATTCGCCCGCGAGATTTCCAATCAGGCCGCAGAGGATGCGGTTTTTGCCATGGATATTGGTGAATGCACCGTTTGGGTGGCGCGTCAAACCCGAATGAAGGGTGGGCGGCGTATGGTGGGTTCATTCAACCATTCCTCGCTGGGCTCGGGCTTGCCCTCAGCGCTTGGCGCGGCTGCGCTGGATCCCTCGCGTGAGGTCTGGACGTTCTGCGGCGACGGTGGCTTTGGTATGTCGATGCAGGATTTCGTAACCGCCGTGCGCTATGACTGGCCGATCAAGGTGATCGTTTTTAACAACCAAACACTGGGCTTTGTGAAGATGGAGATGGAGGTTGCAGGCTATGCCGTGAACCCGATGGCCACGGATCTGGTGAACCCGGATTTCGCCGAATACGCCAAGGTCTGCGGTGGGGATGGCGTGCGTGTGGAACATGCCGCTGACATCAAGGATGCCATAGCGCAGGCTAAAGCCAGCACCAAGCCGTTCATCATCGACGCCATGGTCACGCCGGGTGAGCTGGTGATGCCCCCTCATGTAGACACCAAGATGGCCTGGGGCTTTGGTATGTCCAAACTGAAAGAAGGCATCCTGCTGGCCAAGGGCGACCACGCCCAGTGGGACAATTGGGTCAAAGAGCTCAAGGCGCAGCTGTAATGCAGGTGCCAATCCAAGTTAGAAACCGGAGATCGGACGCATGATTGTACGTAACATATACTACGCGGTTGCCTTTTTCGGCCTACCACTGACCTTATTGCTGGGTTGGTTCTGGACCCCAGCCCTATGGCTTTTGGTGATCGTGCTGCCCTATATCGCAATCGGGGCCTATGACCTGATGACGACGAAACACAACGTGCTCAACAACTATCCGGTTCTGGGCCATTTCCGATATATGCTGGAATTCGTCAGCCCCGAAATCCGCCAGTATTTTGTTGAGACGAACGAAAGTGGGCGACCTTTCAATCGGATTACACGTGGTCTGGTCTATGCCCGGGCCAAGGGGCAGCAGGATACCCAGGCATTTGGCACCCAATACGACATCACGCAGGTCGGCTATCACCGCACCAACCATTCTTTGTCGCCGAAAGAAGTGGAAAAAAGCGAAGAGCGGGTGACGCTGGGTGGCCCTCAATGCTCCAAGCCCTACGATGCGTCACGCCTGAACGTTTCAGCGATGAGTTTCGGAGCGCTGAGCCATACTGCGATCCGGGCTTTGAATGGTGGGGCCAAGGACGGTGGATTTGCCCACAACACAGGAGAGGGCGGTATTAGCCCGCATCATCTGGCGGAAGGCGGTGATCTCATTTGGCAGATCGGTACGGGCTATTTCGGCTGCCGCACGCCCGAAGGAGGTTTTGACAAGGACAAGTTTGCCGAAAGAGCCCGAAAGGATGTGGTCAAAGCCATTGAGATCAAGTTGAGTCAGGGCGCAAAACCGGCTCATGGCGGCGTGCTGCCAGCGGTCAAAGTCGATGAGGAAATCGCCGAAATTCGCGGCGTCGAATCCCATAAGGATGTGATTTCACCTCCGGCACATTCGGCCTTTGATACCCCCACCGGCTTGATGGAGTTCGTGCAACATCTGCGTGAGATATCGGACGGCAAGCCAGTGGGTTTTAAGCTGTGTATCGGCAAAAGGTCTGAATTCATGGGCATCTGCAAGGCAATACTGGAAACCGGTATTTTGCCTGACTTTATCACTGTGGACGGGGCCGAAGGTGGCACCGGCGCGGCGCCGGTGGAATACTCTAACAGGTTGGGGATGCCCTTGAACGAAGGGTTGATCTTCGTGGACAATTGCCTTCGCGGCATCGGTGTGCGCGACAAGGTCCGCATCATCTGTTCGGGTAAGGTCGCGACAGGCTATGACGTAATCGAAAAACTCGCCTTGGGCGCAGATCTGTGCAATTCGGCCCGCGCGATGTTATTTGCTGTGGGCTGTATCCAATCACTGCATTGCAATACCAACCGCTGTCCTACGGGCATTGCCACTCAGGATCAGGAACGCGCGAAAGCCGTGAATGTGCCGCAAAAACGTCAGCGCGTGCGTCGCTATCACGATGCGACGCTGGAAAGCTTCCGCGAAATTCTGGGCGCAATGGGCTACGAAAAGGTCGCGGACCTGCACCCTTCGGACATTCTGCGCCGCTCAACGGACGAAAAAGAGCTGACATATGCGGACCTTTATGAACGGCTTCCGGAAGGTGGCTTGCTGGCAGACAATGTCGTCGCGGGATTTGCAAGCGATTGGGAGCGCGCATCGGCCCAACGGTTTTAAAGCATAGACGGGTGGATCATTGGCGTTTAACCGCCAAGCCTGTATGGACATAGATCGAACAATACGATCCTGATCAGGGGGCCAAGGGCTTGCAGCGCATACTCATGTACCTCGCCGTCTTTGTCGGTGGTGCGCTCGGGTCGCTGCTGCGCGAAGTGCTGTCGCTTGAGATACCGGGCGTGCCCTTCGTGACGGCGACCTTCGGTATCAATATCGCCGCCTGTCTGTTCATCGGCTGGCTTTATGCGGTGCGGCACAGGGTTCATGCCCATGTCATCCATCTGGGCGCCGTTGGATTTTGCGGTGGTTTGTCGACCTTTTCCTCGTTCGTGGCCGAGCTTGATCGGCTGTACCAAGCAGATATCACCTATATGGTCACGGCTCTGATCTTTGAGGTTGTTTTCGGCCTTGCCGCCGCCATTCTGGGTGAGGCGATCGGGCGCAAATATCACGCAGGAGAGCACCCGAATGAGTGATCTCTATTTGCACGCTGCATTTGCTCTTGGCGGTGGCTTGGGTGCCGTCGCCCGGCATATGCTGAACCGCATGATCACGCATGAACTGCCGCTTTCGACACTGATTGTGAATGTGGTGGGTTGCCTTTTGCTGGGTTTGTGGGTGGGTTACCTGGGTGATCCGCACTTAATACCCGAGGAAGAGCGCCGTTTGGTCTTTGGTTTCTGCGGAGGCTTCACCACGTTTTCCAGCTTTGCCTATCAATCCCTTCAACTCCACCGCGAGCGTACGATCCTGATGGCAGCAGGGAATATCCTGCTGAGCGTGGCTTTATGCTGGATTGCGTTCTGGTTCGGCCTTCAGGCCATGCGGTAACGTTTTCTCTTGAGTCCAACTGCGAATTTCGCATCCATAAGACATGGCTGACCCAACCCCTTCTTCCGATCTCAAATCCCGACGTGCACTGGACACTACAGTGCTGGCCTTTCTACGAACCGAGTTGGCCAACCGGCGCACCTTGCTGGCCTATGTGAAAACCGCCTTGGGGGTAGCGATTGCCGGGTTTGGATTGATGCAGTTTGCCGACGCGGATTCGATATTTGTTTGGGTTGGAATGGCTGTTTTGCCTGTGTCGGTTCTGATTTTGGTCTACGGCATCATCGACTACATCCATATTCGTCGCCAGATCGAACGGGAGAAGCGCGACGCGCGGGTCTGAGAGTCAGCCCCTGAATGCGCAAGGTCAGCTTGCCCGAAACGCGGTCGGAGTCTGACCGAATTCTGCCTTGAATGCTCGGGTCATCGCGCTGGCATTTTCGTAGCCGCAACGCCCGGCGATTTCGGCAATGGATTGTTCTGTTTCCTCTGCCAGATTGCGAGCAAGTGTGAGACGTAAACGCCTGTAAAGTGCCTGCGGTGTGGTCTTCAGTTCGGCCCGCACGCGGGTTTCGATTCGCTTTTGCGAGCATCCTATGCGCCGTGCAACCTGCGCGATTGATAAAGGTGTCTCAATGTTTGCCTGCATCACGTCCAATGCCCGATTGACCAGTGTGTCTTCGGATTTCATTGGCAGTGCATAGGGATCTCGGCTGTTCCGGCTCATCAAAAGATGCGCCACTTCCATGGACAAAAGCGGGCCATGGTCTCGGCGAATGAGGGCAGAGGAGAGATCGAACGCCGCCAATGCCCCGGAACAGGTCAGCCGATCGCCATCGATGACAAAACGTTCGCGCACGGTTTCAACCGCCGGAAACTGTTCTTCGAACCGAGATAACTCGTCCCAATGAATGGTCGCGCGGCGTTCATCTAATAGACCGGCGCGTGCCAGCAGCCAGCTTCCGGTGTCCAATCCTGCGACCTGCCGATGCTGTTTTGACGCTGCCAGAATGGCCCGGGCAGTTGATCGGGTATCGAGTTTCAGGAAGCCATAAGACGGCATAACCACAAGGACGTCGCCGCTCTGATCCTTGATTGCGCAATCCGGTGTGACAGCCAGACCGCTGGAACTGTGTACTTGTGTCCCGTCAAGCGAACAGAACTTCCAGGAATAGAGCGTTTGCCGGGATAAGTTGTTCGCTGCCCGCAGCGGTTCGACCATGTTTGCAAGGCAATGGTTCGAGTACCCATTGAAAAGCAGAATATTGAAGTGCTGTGGTAAAAAAATCGATTCTTGCATGATCAACGCCTAACTCTGCATGCCGGGAACTTGAGGGATGACGTTCTCTGGGTCAACCACTGATCCAAGGGATACGCGCCATGCAGTTCGGTTTGTCCGAAGAACAAGAAATGATCGTCTCAACGGTCCGCAGCTTTGTCGAAAACGAAATCTACCCGCATGAAGAGGCGGTCGAACGCAGCGGTACCGTCCCGCTCGAGTTGGGCAACGAGATCAAGCAGAAATGCATCGATCTGGGATTTTACGCCTGCAACTTCCCCGAGGAGGTTGGCGGCGCAGGGTTGTCTCATTTGGATTTCACCCTTGTTGAACGCGAGCTTGGTCGGGGCTCAATGGCGCTGACGCATTTTTTTGGCCGCCCTCAAAACATTTTGATGGCCTGCAACGAAGAACAACGCGAACGCTATCTGCTGCCCGCTGTGCGGGGTGAAAAGATGGACGCTTTAGCAATGACCGAACCGGATGCCGGGTCGGACGTCCGCGGAATGAAATGTCAGGCAGTGCGCGATGGGGGCGACTGGGTAGTCAACGGCTCGAAACACTTCATTTCTGGTGCGGAACACGCAGGTTTCTTCATTGTCTTCATCGCAACCGGCGTGGACGAAACCCCCAAAGGCCCCAAAAAGCGCATCACCACTTTCCTGGTTGATCGCGGCACCCCAGGGTTTGAAGTGCGCGAAGGGTACAACTCGGTCAGCCACAAGGGCTACAAGAACTATATCCTCTATTTCGACAATTGCCGTCTGCCCGATGCGCAGGTCCTGGGCAAAGTCGATGGCGGTTTTGCCGTCATGAACGAATGGCTCTACGCAACCCGCCTGACGGTTGCAGCGTTCTCGGTTGGGCGTGCGCGGCGCTGCTTTGACTATGCGCTGAACTATGCGGCCGAGCGCAAGCAGTTCGGCCAGCCTATCGGAAAGTTTCAGGGCGTCGGCTTCCAGATCGCAGATATGATCACCGAGATCGACGCTGCCGACTGGCTGACCCTTGCTGCCGCTTGGCGTCTTGACCAAAACCTGCCTTCGAACCGTGAGATTGCCTCGGCCAAGCTCTACGCTTCTGAAACGTTGGCGCGAGTGACGGATGCGACGCTGCAAATCTATGGCGGTATGGGCCTGATGGACGATTTCCCGATCGAACGGTTCTGGCGCGATGCGCGCGTTGAACGCATCTGGGACGGCACCAGTGAGATTCAGCGCCACATCATCAGCCGCGATCTTTTGCGTCCGCTGGGCGCCTGACCATGAACAAAGACCTGACTCGGCTTTTGCGCCCGAAAACCATCGCTGTCATTGGCGGTGGTGCCTGGTGCCAGCAGGTTATTCTGCAGTCTGAACGTATGGGCTATGCTGGTCAAATCTGGCCAGTGCATCCCAAAGCCAACGAGATCGCGGGTCACAAGGTCTATGGCCATATCGAAGACCTACCCGAAGCCCCGGATGCGGTGTTCATCGGCATCAACCGCCACGCAACGGTTGAGGCGGTTCACATTCTGTCCAGCATGGGCGCGGGTGGGGCGGTCTGTTTCGCCTCGGGCTTTTCCGAGGCCATCGCCGAGGATGACACTGGCGGGGATTTGCAGGATCAGCTGATCGTCGCAGCCGGTGACATGCCCATTCTTGGCCCGAATTGTTATGGGTATATCAACGCGCTGGACGGTGCGCTGTTGTGGCCGGATCAGCACGGGGCAACGCGGGTCCACAAGGGCGTGGCGATCCTGACCCAAAGTTCGAATATCTCGATCAACCTGACCATGCAAAAACGCGCGTTGCCGATTGCCTATATGGTGGCTTGCGGAAACATGGCGCAAACCAGTCAGGCGCAGATTGCTGCGGCCCTGATTGATGATCCGCGCGTGACGGCCGTGGGCCTGCACATCGAAGGCTTCAAGAATATCCGCGAGTGGGAGGCACTGGCCGCCAAGGCCTATGCAAAGGGTATTCCGCTGGTTGCCCTCAAGGTCGGTGCGTCGGAACAGGCGCAGGCCGCGACCGTTTCCCATACCGCGTCTCTTGCAGGCAGCGATGCAGGTGCGCAGGCGCTGCTGGACCGGCTGGGCATTCCGCGTCTTTCGTCGCTACCGGATTTTCTCGAAACATTGAAGCTGCTGCATTGCTACGGGCCGTTACCCGGCGGTAATATAGCGTCGATCAGCTGTTCAGGGGGCGAGGCGAGCCTGATTGCAGACATGGCGGTCGGCACGGGTTTGACTTTCCCACCTTTGAGCGATGATAAAAAGACCCGACTGCGCGATGCGCTCGGTCCTATGGTGGCGCTGAACAACCCTCTGGATTATCACACCTATATCTGGCGCGATGAACGTGCGATGTCGCAGGCATGGTCTGGTATGACTGGTGAGGATATCGATCTGACGTTTTCTATCGTCGATTATCCGACCACCGACGCCACAGATTGGACCTGTGCAACGCGGGCCGCCTTGCAGGTTCGTGCGGATACCGGCGCGCGGTTTTCAATTGTCGCTTCCTTGCCGGAGTTACTGCCTGAAGAAGTGGCGCAAGACCTGATGGCAGGCGGTGTTGTGCCTTTTATGGGTATCCGTGAAGCGCTTGCCGCCACGCGCGCGGCGGGTCAGGTCCGTGCCCCTTGTTTGCAGCCTGTTTTGCTGTCGGGCCGCGCCGAGGCATCCCGAACCCTTACCGAAGGTGTGTCGAAACAGGCGCTGGCCGAGTGCGGTTTGCGTATCCCTCAAAACCGCACAGTCAGTGGCGCAGATGAAATCAGCAAAGCGGTGCAGGATATGCGCGCCCCTTTTGCTGTGAAAGGCGTGGGTCTTGTGCACAAATCAGAACATGCCGCCGTTCGGCTGGGCATCCAGGCCGAAGACGTGGCCGATGTGGCAGCCGAAATCGGCACCGAAGCCATTTTGATAGAAGAGATGATCACCGGGACTGTTGCGGAACTTTTGGTTGGTGTTGTTCGTGATCCGGCGCATGGGTTTGTGCTGACCATTGGGGCAGGGGGAGTGCTGACCGAAGTCATGCGCGACACAGTTTCTCTGCTGGTACCCAGCGCGCCGGAAGACATCCGCACGGCTCTTGGCCAGCTGAAAATCGCACCTCTGCTTACTGGCTATCGCGGCCAATCAGGGGCTGATATGGATTCGATCATTACCGCAGTCGAGGCTGTTCAGGCCTATGTTCTGCAAAATGCCGACACGCTTGGCGAGGTCGAGATTAACCCTCTCCTCTGCACGCGGGATACTGCGGTTGCAGTGGACGCTCTGATAAGAAAGGCCTGAGAAATGGACCCGATCAAAACCCGCCGCGACGGAACGATCCTTGAGGTGACGCTGGATCGACCCAAGGCCAATGCCATTGACCTGGCCACCAGCCGCAGAATGGGCGAGGTTTTTGCCGAATTTCGGGACGACCCAGAGCTGCGCGTTGCCATTCTGACCGGCGCGGGCGAGAAATTCTTTTGCCCCGGCTGGGACCTGAAAGCTGCCGCCGATGGTGACGCGGTGGACGGGGACTATGGTGTCGGCGGCTTTGGCGGCCTGCAGGAACTGCGCGACCTGAACAAACCCGTTATCGCAGCCGTGAACGGCATCGCCTGTGGGGGCGGGCTGGAGCTGGCCTTGTCCGCGGACATGATCCTTGCTGCTGATCACGCCACATTTGCCTTACCGGAAATCCGTTCGGGCACTGTGGCCGATGCAGCCAGCGTCAAGTTGCCTAAACGCATTCCTTATCATATCGCAATGGAATTGCTTCTGACCGGACGTTGGTTCGATGCGGAAGAGGCCAATCGCTGGGGGCTGGTGAACGAGATCGTCGCTGCCGATCAACTCATGGACCGCGCGTGGGAGTTGGCGCGCCTTCTGGCTTCGGGGCCGCCATTGGTTTACGCAGCAATCAAGGAGATCGTGCGCGATGCAGAAGACACCAAGTTCCAGGATGCGATGAACCATATCACCAAACGCCAACTGCGCACCGTGGACGTGCTCTATGCCAGTGAGGATCAACTGGAAGGGGCCCGCGCCTTTGCCGAAAAACGCGACCCGGTTTGGAAAGGAAAATAAGCGAGTTGGCACCTTGCCCGGCGGTTTTGCCATTTACTGATCAGCGCTGCAGGTGCACATTAAGCCATGCCTTATTTTGAGCGAAAACCATATGTAGCCCCGGCGCGTGTCGTAAGCCCATTGGCATCGCAGCCGGACGCGCAACCGATTTCGGATGTCGCGCGCCGTGTACTTCAGACCGAACGCAGTAGCCAAAAACTGCTCGAAGGGCCTTTTACCTGCCGAAAGACCTGCCATCCCGGCGGCACAGCCACGATATTGCTGTCTTTTTCAGCGCCGGAAGGCACCGAAACGATTGATATGCAATTCGAACCGGGGGATCTGACCAATCCAAACGGGGATATTCTGCCCGCGAACCGCGTCAATGTCATTCCACCTGCAATCCAGCTTGATCCCGGTGAAGAAACGGATGTTGCCGTCGCTGTAACTGTTCCCGACTTGACAGAACCGGGCGCTTATCATGGCCGGATCGCCTGCACGGGGTCCGAGCAGACTTCGATCGTTGTGGTATTTGACATTGCGGGTGCTCAGACCTGACGGGTGACGAGGTAATCCATAAACTGTCCCAAGAATGCGCGTGGGGCGTCTTGGGTGCCTGCAAACACCTGCCCAAACTCTTGGCGGGCCGAAGCAAGCAAATCATTGGCCGCATCTTGTGCAAAGCGGATACTGCCATAGTGATCCATGCGCTCAAGCACCCAGGAAACATCTTGCGTCGACCGATTTTCGCGCGGGTTAGATAGCATCTCGGCCAACCGCTTTCGTTCCGGTTCATCCGCGTGCAGGCCGAGTTGCCCCAACATCAGCGTGCGCTTACCTTCATAGATATCGCCACCAATTTCCTTGCCGTATTTGTCCTGTGAACCAACGAGGTTCAGAACGTCATCCTGAATTTGAAACGCCGCGCCAAGAAAGAAACCAAACGCGTTGAAATCATCCAAATCCAGTGCGCCCGAGGCAACATCCTGCGGCCGCGCAATCAGTGCGCCGATCCGCATGGGGTGAATGAAGCTGTACCAGCAGGTCTTTTTCAGACACATCCGCAAATAGTCCGAGGCGTCCACGTTCAGCCGATTGTCGCGAATCCAACCCAGCTCCAACGCTTGTCCTTCGATGGACTGCTCTAGCAGATGGTCAAACTCGTCCACCACGCGCATGCCGGTCTCCAGCCCGAGCGACCCCAGATTTTGTCGCAACAACCGTAGGGCCAGCGCTTGCATCCCGTCGCCCGCGTTAATGGCCAAGGGTACCCCAAGCCGCCGGTGCATGCATGCCCGCCCACGCCGGAAATCGCTTTGATCTTCAATATCGTCGTGGATCAGGAAAGCATTGTGCAAAAGCTCCAGAACCGCCGCAGAGACATGCGCGTCCTCAGCGTTGCCTCCAAAAGCCTCGCAGGTGGCCAGCAAAAGCGCAGGCCGCAATCCCTTGCCTGAAGTTTCGATGTAATCTCGTATCGGGCCATAAAGATAAGCCTGAGGTTCACCAGTTGGCAAAAGGTTCAAAAGCGTTTCACGCGCGCGATCCCCGTAAGAGGTCAACTGTTTCAGAAACTCCTGCTGTGCCGCAGGGTCCAGATGCGCGGTGCCGGGTTTCAAAGGGTCAACCCTTCTGCGTGATGATCACGCGGGGTTTGCTGTCTCGCGCACCAGTAGAGGCAAGTCCAGTTGCGGCAGAGGCAAATGGTGCGTCCGTCACGGGCAGGGCTCTGGACAGAACATCAGACTGACCGCTGTCGCGACCCAGATCATAGGCTACATCTTCGGCCATCTCATCTCCGGGGATCGGAAGATCAGCGGTGGGCTCATAGCTGGCCATCAGGTCAAACAGTTCTTTCGGCGGGCAAATCATGCGTAGCGCTTCGGCAATGGCTGGATCCTCGATGATCCCGCCGGGCTTTGAGTACTCTGCCGTCGGTTCCCCAATGACCGCCAAGGGCCCGTCACCGCCGCGATCAACCCCGGTTGAATCCTGACCCATTTTCAAGGCGGCCTCGACCGCAACCGCGAACCTGTTGTCCCAAGGCAGGCCCGCCTGATAGCGAGCATAGTCATATGCGCGCAACGGTTTCAGGATATCAGGCTCGTGCAGATCCCAGATCTGGCAGGGTTCGGCACTTGATCCGCTGCGTTGAAGGATCGCATTGACCGCCCGGCGCGCAGCTTCATTCGCCCCTTCCATGGTGGCAAGGTCAGTGAAAGTGCGCACGTAGTCCGATGCCAAGAAGAAGTTCGGAATCAGCGTGGCCGCATCTGGCCGCAGCCGCCAACTGTTGATGCGGTTGACCAGCAGGGGTTCCACATTGCTTTGGCGTTTGGGGTCTTCGGGGTCCTGCACGATATCGGGGTCAAGGAACCAGTAGTGCATATCCTCGTCCCGCAGCACAGTCTCGCCATCCACATTGAGGCTGCGTTTGAGCTGTTCCCAAACCTCCATCGCAATCTCTTCCCGGCTGCAATTGCGCGCGGTCTTGCCGTTCAGGCCCGGCTTGTCCCATTCCGAGATGTCAATCGACAGCAGACCCTTAGTTTTGCCCTCGGCCCAGTTGTCAAAGTTGATCCCCGGCCAGAACTGCTTTTGAGATACGGCGGTCAAAGCCCACGGGCTGTCAATGAAAATGACATGACCGTTGGTCAGAGTGACCTCCTTGGTCAGATAGAACTGAATGCCGTTCATCCACTGCACGTCGTTTGCAAGCAGCGGTAGCTTGGCAAGCGCCGGATCGGCTGCCATCATTTCGGGCGTGAGAAGCGGCGCGATGCGCTCGATCGGCATGGCGCTGATGAACCAGTCGCCTGTGACTTTCTGCTCTTTGCCATCCTGTTCGACCGTCGCTCCGGTGATCCGCCCATTTTGGCATTCGATGCCAGTCACCTTGGAGTCGAACTTGTAAACGACCCCCTTGCTTTTGAGGTAATCCAGCCAGGGTTGAATCCAGACAAGGTTTGTGGGCCCGTTCAGCAACCTGTTGCATTGCGGTTCGGGGGTGGCGATGCCCAACTGCAACTGAACAGCGATGTCGCCCACGGTCTTGGTGCTGGCAGTTGTGGCTTTGGCCGCCACCAAAGACCTGGTCAGGCCAATAGCAAGAAATTTCTGATACGCTTCCGAACGGCCTTCTGCCCCGATGAAATCCCACCATCCGATCCGTTCGTATTCGTCAAACCGGCGTTCCTTGCACGACGTCGCAATCCGCCACATGCAGGCCACGAAGTGTTCCACATCTTCATATGCGATCTGGTCCCGTGGCGAGAGCGCGAAGGCAATCGTCTTGAATGCATCTGCCACGTCCTTGAGGGTGCGTGGAAATCGCTCGGGCACAATAATGCCGGGCTTGTCGAACTGGCTGACCAGAACCTGAGTGGTCGGCACCAGATTATCATAGCACGTGCCTTTGTCGTAATAAGGCGTGCGGGCCATCGTGTCGGTGATGTGCCGATAGAAGTTTGGGAAGAACCTGAACCCATGCTCGCCCGGCAACCATGGGCGCTTCACGCCGGGTGGATAGCTGGCCCCGTCCATCTCGGCCCATTTTTCCAGTGCCTTGATGTGCTTCGCCTTCGAACCGTGGTCGCCTTCGCCCTTCATGACAGGGATACTGCGCGCCTTGCCTCCGGGGATCATCTGGCGTTCGTGGATCTCAACCTCGAATCCGCGTTCAATCAGTTCGTGTGCGGCGCTCATGCCGGCCACGCCACCGCCAAGAATGACAACTTTTTCAGCCATCTGATGTTCCTTTCGCGGAATAGACGTCAAAGCGCAAAGTGATGTCCGACAGGCTGGCTTCGCCAATGCCAAAACCCTGTACCCGGTTCATCCAGCTGTAATTCGGGTTCGCCGTCAGGTAACGCGGCGCGAGCCGCACAGGGGCCGAGGCGGGCAGATTGCCCTTCAACAGTGCAGCATAGCCATCTGGGCCGAATTCACACACGCCGGTATCTTCAAACAGGATCGGCGCACCCCCGTCTGTTGGCTTGATCAGCGCCTTGGCATGAAGCAGCCCCACGCCGTCAGGGCGCACGCGCATCCAGTCGCCGCCAACCGGCTCGATCACCCCTTTCAGGTGCGGGCCTTCGACTGTTCCGCCTTCTTTGATCGCAAAATGCAGCCAGACTCCGTCTGGCGTCTCACCCGAGGGATGAAAGTCGCCGGTGAAGGGCACAGTGAATTTGGCGATATGCTCCAGAACCGGTGACTGCTGCGCTGGCTTTGGCTGCTGCACTGGTGCCGCATTCGGGGTAGTTTCGGGTCCCGGGTCATATTCGCGGCCCCTGGACGTCAAAACCGGACGCCAGTTGAAAGACTTGCCCTGCATTACGGATGGTAAGGCGGCCGCAAAGTGCTGAAGACCTGTTTTGGGGTCGCGGTGCAGGGGCCAGCCGCGAATGGCGCGCTCGGGACCGCCAGCTTGCGAACAAATCAGCCGCACGGTGTCATGAGGCGATACGGATGGTCCGGCCTCAATCAAAGCGCGTTTGTCACCAGCGGCGCTGATCGTTTCTGACCAGCGCAGGGTGACACCGCGGTCTGTAAACTCGCGCACGACCAGATCCTCGGTCAGCAGGTAAGGGTGTGGATTGCCTGTTCTTCCTTGATCCGCAGGCGGAATTTCTGTTGCACCCGGAACACGTGCTCGCCCTCTGCCGAGGTTTGCAGATATTTGACAGCGATTTCGGACGGCACAACGATTTCAACCGGCGCACCTTGCAGCGACACCAATGTCGCCTTGTTTGCAGGCAGGGTGCCCGAACGCAGCAAAGGACCATCCAAAAATGGCAGAATGCTGTCGCGCGGCAGTACCATCGAGTTTTCCATCGGCGTTGTCACCGCCTGAAACAACCCGTTGCCCATAACGCAGGCGTAGGGGCCGAGATATCCACGCGATTCCAGTTCGTTGATACCCGCAACCACCGCTTCGAAAACTTCTGGCCCGGTGCAGGATTTCTTCTTGGCAGATGACGAACCAGACGATTTCTCGCCCGCTTCCAGCAAGCCTTCATATTTGCCGCCGCCACTGACGGTATAG
Source organism: Ruegeria sp. BHSB064 (assembly GCF_059613205.1). Lineage (NCBI taxonomy): Bacteria > Pseudomonadati > Pseudomonadota > Alphaproteobacteria > Rhodobacterales > Roseobacteraceae > Ruegeria > Ruegeria sp. BHSB064. Next base: position 68,305 of record NZ_JBXWSB010000007.1, on the reverse strand, counting down.
ATCGGCGGCAACGAGGCCGGCGCGCCAGTGGTGGGTTTGGGGCCTTCGCCTGTGCCGGGTTGACCGTTGAAGATGATGTCATCTTCGACCCGGGCCACAATTGCAGCCGCACGGCGGAACATGATCATGGCTGCCGACAATTCGGGGTCGGCCACCTGCGCGCTTTTCAAGTAGACGTTTACTGAAACTGTGGTCAGGCGCGTGGTGTCAAAGTCGTTGACGCCGAGGCGTTTTGCTGTGCCGTTTTCGTTGTCGAGCAGCTCAAGCCGGTTCAGCGGGACCGATTGCGTGTCAGCAGGCAGCGGCCCGTACAGGGGCAGAAAACTTGCGGCCACCCGGGCGCGCAGCGCTTCGTCGTGGACAGCTTTGTTTACAGCGTTCCACTGGTCATCGCCCCAGTCCAATGCGTCGGTCATATCAAATCCCTCTTGGTTGTGCCGCCGTGAACGGCGAGTCACTTGCTTTTGTTCCATCTAAATCGTTCAGGTGATCCAGAAATTGTCTGGCGCGATCTTCTTGGACAACAGCGCCGATTTCGCTGGCCAACGTCAGCGCTTGTTCTGCTTCACGCCGGGCAGCGCCCAGCTGTCCGCGCGCGGCAAAGGCTTTGGCCCGTACTCGGTGGTATTCGGGCTTGTTCAACGTTTCCCCACGAGCCCATCCGGGGGTGCAGACCGCCTCAAGACGGTCCAGCGCCTTATCGATGTCACCGTGGTCGATCATGAGTTCTGATAGCACGATCTGGTTCTGCGGGAAGGTGAAGTTTCCGCCCGATTTGGAAATCAGATTCATGCGGGCTTCGATCTGTTCCGGTACATCTGCAAGGTCACCTTTTCCGGCACGAGCAAGGCCCATATAGATGTCCTGCATGGCGTGCAGATACAGGAACCCTTCTTCGTCCGCAATTTTGCGGGCTTCCTTCATCGTCAGATCCATTCGGTCCCATTCACCCGCATAAGGCAGGAACATGCAGCAGGCCCCCATGATGTAGACAAGGTTGGGTGCATGGTTCAGCGCTTTGCTAACTTCGATAGACTGCAGGCGCGCGGCTTCGGCGTCTTCGAACTTGCCCTGCTGCCACAACAGGCACCCCTGAATGGCCAGCAACGAGGCCAGGGTCGAGGATTGGGTCATCGGCATCATTGCCATGTCCAGCTCTGGTGTGATCAAGGCAAAGGCGCGATCAAGCTGGTGTTCACATTCGGCGAACTCGCCACGGAAATAATGGGTAAAGCTAAGGGCACGCGCCGTCAGAACGTTGGCGACCGGGTCCCCGGTCATCTCTGCCATTGCGTTCAGCGCCTGTCCCATCTCCATGGCGTGGTTCATTTGACCGGCGACGAAGAAATTGGTCCAGCGACAGAAGGTTGCCGCAAACAGCGTCTCTCCATCACCCAGAGCCTGGGCAAGTTCCATCGCTCGGGCTGCTGTTTCGCCGACCTGATCCGCAGACCAGCCATAAATCGCCATATAGGCGGGTAGTATGTTCATCTGTACCCGCAATTCGAACCCATCGCGTTCCGCAGTGGCCGGCATCGTCCCGAGATTGCGCAGTGCAGCCCGAAACGCCGAGATCGCAGGAAGGTTTGCCAGTCGGGACAGGGCCTGTTCACCAGCTGTAAACCAGTGGGTGACGGCCTCGTTCTTTAGCCCACCCAAATCGCAGTGATGCGCGATGGTATCCGGGGCAGGGCTGCCAAAAGCCTTGTGCCCGTCCAGCAGGGCCTTGGCGATTTTCAAGTGCAGTTTCTGGCGGTCGTCCCTCAGCAACGAGTTATAGGCGGTATCCTGAACCAGTGCGTGGTTGAATGTATAGGTGGCCGATCCTTCATCGCTGGTGGCTAGCAAAACTCCGGCCGCTATCAGTTGCAGCAATGCACGGTCGACATCCATATCAGCCTGCGCGACTGCTTTTATCATGTGGGCGGTAAAGCTGCGCCCGATAACCGACCCCAACTGCGCAACCGGTTTGGCGTTCTCCATCCGGTCAAGGCGAGACATCAACGAATCCTGAAGCGTGGATGGCACGCTCAGCGCGTCAAGCACCTCAGCATTGATCGGTGCGTCGGCGGGCAATTGGTCCAAAACCGCTTTGGTCATTTCTTCAATATAAAGCGGCACCCCATCCGCTTTCTCGATGATTTGCCGGATCAGAATAACCGGCAGGCTGTAAGGCTCGGCCACGCGGCGGACCAACTCGGACGCCTCGGTGCGCGCCAGCGGCGAAAGATCAACGCTCGCGGCCTTGTCCTGAAAATGCTGGGGCGGCTCGTATTCAGGCCGGTGTGACAAAACCACCAGAACCGGAAAACCGGTCAGATTGGCCGCAAGCGCCTCAAGCAAATCAAGCGTAGTTGCATCGGCCCAGTGAACATCCTCTATCACCAACAGCAACGTGCCGCGCCTGTCGCATATGCTGCCAAGGCTGCGCAGCAATACATCCATGGATTTGCGTGCTTTCTTTAGCGGATCCGGATCAGCAGGTGCGCCGGAGTTGATCCCCGCCAACTCCAGCAGGACGGGCAAGTCTGTGTCGTTTACGCGTGAGGCGGATTGAACAAATCCGGATATCGCGGCTTGGATATTTTCTTCCGACTGGTCGCCCGATACACGCCGAAGCTCGCTGACAACGGGGTGCAAGGGAAGGCTGGCCAAATGCGGCGTACACTGCAACGTAAGGGGCCTGACCCCGATTGTTTCCGACAACGACTTGATCAGACGTGATTTGCCGATTCCCGCTGCGCCGCCGACAAGGGCCATTCGACCGGCCCCTTCCTGCGCTTCAGACCAAAGCTGAGTCAGAGCCGACAGGTCATCGTTGCGAGCCACAAGCTTCACAGCAAACCGTCCGGTCCGGGCGTCAAAGCGGCTGGTGGATACTGTCTCTTTCAATACGCAATAGACTTCGCGCTGATTTTCGAAGCCCTTGAGGTCGTGACTGCCGCGCGGTTCGAACTCGAACGTGCCTTGTGTAAGGCGCATGGTCTCTGACGATACGATCACTTCACCTGGTTCGGCCAAGCCCTGTAACCGAGACGCCAGATTCGCGGTCTCACCAACCAGAAACTCCTCGGATCCCAGGCTCTTTGAGGACACGACGCCCACAACGACCATGCCTGTCGCGATTCCCGCGCGCAGATTAAGTTTTTCGCCGAACGCGTTTTCGAGGTTCTGTACCGCCTCAATGGTCTCCAGAACCGCGCGTACAGCGCGCTCTGCATCGTCTTCCATGGCTTTGGGGTAACCAAAATAAACCATGATGCCATCGCCCTGACGATAGGCCAAATGACAGCCATGCTGTTTCAAAGTGCCGATCGCTGTATCCAGGTACAGATTCATAATCTGCATCAGGTCTTCGGGGTCGTACCGCTGCGCCAGCTGGGTTGAGCCGACAAGATCGCAAAAAACAAGGGTAAGCTGCCTGCGCTCAGCCTCGGACCGTACGCCGTCCCGGACTGACGTGTCTTTGCTTCTCAGTTCTGCTTGTGCTCTGCGGAACCGTTTTCTTTCACCAACGCTTAACCCAAGGTCGCGTAGTTCCGGGTCTGTCAAGTCGTCCAGAATATGGTCGTCCACGCCTTCTTGCTGGAACATCGAAAGATGATCCTTCAGACCGGCCAGATTAAGAACTTTGGAAATACGTTTTGCCTCAAGGACTCGCGTCATTGTTCTGCGATCCCGCTCATATTTCTCCCCTCATCGCTCCAGACTTTATATATTGTATTTGTATAGGCAAAAATAGAGCCGAAATAATTTTGAATCCACATTACGCGACGACGTATTCGTTAACGAGTTATCTTGTTTGAAGAAATCCTGTTGAAGTTTCAACACGCTTTTGCTGCCTTTACCTGGGAATAGTGAGTCATGGTATCAAAGTGATATTGGAAAAGGGGGGGATCCCGTTCCACAGCTTCGTTTTTGCTGCTCAGCTTGCCAATTTAAATCGGTTAAGAAGTGAATTGCCGCAACCCAATGACAAAGAACGAGGCCGCGTGTTGAATTAGAACGCCACGAGGTACTCAACCCCGACAGCTTTCAAGGCCAACAGGATCGCTGATTGACAAATACCCGGCCCTCGCTCAATGCGGTAGGGATGATCACAAGTCTGAATTCACGGAGCGCGGCCCCCAAAATGCCCAATCTCACCCAGCTGGCCAAAAAACATGGTACCGACAAGGGACTGACGGATCTGGCTCATGGTTACACGCGGCTGTACGAGCTTCTGTTTCACCCGCTTCGGGACAAGCCTATTCGGCTGCTAGAAATGGGGTTGTTGCGCGGTGGCCCCGAGGTGCGGGGGCGTCAGGCAGACCGTGAAACGGATCGCGTTCCATCGGTTGATATGTGGCTGGAGTATTTCGAACATGCTCATGTCACGGGCCTGGATATCTCGGACTTTTCCTGGCGCAAGGGGCCCAGGTTTGATTTCGTCCAATGCGATATGGACAAGCGTGGGAACATCAAAGCTGCTGCGGCCCAATTTGAACAGCCCTTTGATGTGATCATAGACGACGCTTCGCACGCCTCGCATCATCAGCAATTCGCGCTTTTGGAGATGTGGTCAAAACTCAAGGATGGCGGGATTTACATTATCGAGGACCTTCACTGGCAACCGGGCACGTTTGAAAACCCGGATTTTCCCAAGACCGGCGATCTGTTCCATGACTTCCAGCGCACCCGCAGGTTTGCCCACTCTGATCAGGAGATCGAGCGCGACCTGAATGCACTTGCGGATGAAATCGGATTTGCCTTCGTTTTTCCTGACAAGTTCAAGCGACGCGGCGCACCCAAAATCCTGGCGATGCAAAAAGTACTTGGTCAATATGATTGATAGCCCATCGCCCTCGATACCTTTCGGCCCATTTTTGCGTTCAAGTTTTGACCCGCAGGATTGTGTCGGATGACCAGCGACAAAAAAATGGCTGTCGTGCTGTGCACGGACGAAAACCAGATTTGGCAGGCGGCCTATGCGCTGGTGCGGTCTTTCGTGCTCGACACGACCAACGAGATTCAGCATTACCTTTACGTTTCGGCTCAGGTCGATCCGCGGTTGGAAACTCTGTTTTCAAGATATTTCAGGATCGTCTATTGCTTGGACGGCATTGTCCCGCCCGAAAAATTCCAATCGCATGGTTACGTGTCCCAAGCGACTTTACTCAGGCTGAAAGCAATCGGCGATCTGTCTCATTTGCACGAATTTGTACTGTATCTCGACAATGACATTGTACAGCGTTGGGGGTCGCCGTCAGACCTGATGCAGTTGCAGGGTTTTGAACAACCCATTGCGGCCGTGGCTGATAACACCCGCTGGACGCAGGGCCGGTTCTGGAAAAACGCAGACTTCAATTTGTTGCCTGCGGGCGCGCAGCAAAGGTACTTCAATGCCGGTATGCTGTTCGTCAACAGCAGGGCTTTGATTGCGGAAAACATCTTTGAAAAGGCACTTGATGCGTTGACGGGTGCGCGTGATCCTCTGCCTCTGGCCGATCAAAGCGCACTTAACATTGCTGTGGACGGAAACTGGCTGGAGTTGTCGCCATCGTGGAATTGGCAGCACTCATACCTGCCGGGCAAGATCATAGCTTTGCTGAACCCCCGTTATGTTCACTTTACAGGACCAGTCAAACCCTGGGCCAACACGACCCGCGAAATAGAAGAGATCTATACCCTGTCCCTTTTGGCTTTTCTAAAGCACTTCAGACTTGATGATGTGCACAATGAAATCGCGGCCGAGAATTTTCCGAAGAAACGCCTGACGCACTATATGAAAAGAACGCATGGTATTTCGGAGAATACGTTGTCCAGATACGACAAAAGTTTGCCCTACTTTTCAGACGGCACTTTTGCCGACCGCCAATCCGGCATTCTTGCTTTTGGGGCGGATGCCGACAGGCAGGATTACCCGTTTCCTGAACTGTTTAACTTCCTTGGATTGAACCCAGATTGAGCCTTAAGGTCTATCCGCGCGTGTCGGTCCCGCCGGGGTTGGCGGAACCGGATCTGTATCAGGCCGTAGAACCCTTGAGTCGAATGGCCGTGCCCAAGCTGCCTGCGCAGACACCGACCACGACGGCGATGATAAGCTCTAAACCTTCGACTTGCGCGAATTGAAAGCCAGCAAAAACCAGCGTTTCGAATATACCGACTGCGCCACCCAATGCCGCACCCAGCCACAGCTTGCGGGTCATCATGCCAAGGGCCAGCCCCAGAATGCCGGGCAGGCTTAGGATGTTGCCGCCGATGGTTCCCAGTATCTCTAGCATCTCCGCTCCCTCATCAATTCGAGCTGTTGTTCAGGAAGTCGCGGATATCGTCACCCGACGCGGCTGCGTGTTCTTGCAGAACCTCACCTTCCAGCGCCTCTGTTACCTTCTCATATGTTTCCAGATAGTTAGGTGGCAGGCTGTGCGCGATACCCTGGTGGCAATCGATGCAGGTCATGCCTGTATCGATAGCGCGCTGGTGTTCCGACGCGGCGCGGGTTTCCTGAATGGTAAAGTCCATATAGTCGAAGTTGTGACAGTTGCGGCATTCGCGGCTGTCCGACGCCTTCATTTTCTTCCAAACGGCGGACGCCATCGCCAGACGGTGATCCTCGTACTTCTCCGGAGTGCTGATAGTACCGGCCAGCTCGTGATAGACGTCTTTCACCGCCATGATCTTGGCTTTGATCTTATGGTTCCACTCATCCGGCACGTGGCAGTCAGAGCAGATCGCGCGGACACCGGAGTGATTGTTGTAGTGGATGGTTTCGCGGTATTCGCCCAGGTTGGTTTCCATCGTGTGGCACGAAACACAGAACTCTTCGGTATTTGTCAGTTCCAGCGTCCAGTGAAATCCACCCCAGAACAGGATACCTGCCAGAAAGCCGGCCAGGATCAGAAAACCCGAGCTGAACATCACTGCAGGGGTCCAGATCGCGTTCCACAGGCGACCCAGCATGCCGCGTTTTTCAGGGGAGTCTGCCATGTTGGTGCTCCTTTCAATCTTGCGTTGGATCAGTTGCCGGTGGAGGGCTGGAACACGTTTTCGACCAGCGGTGGCGCGTCAGCTTGTGGGACGTGGCACTGGTTGCAGAAATACCGGGTTCCAGCAACCTGATCCAATTCGCGACCTTCGCGGTCGAGATAGTGGGTCATCGAAAGTGTCGGCGCGTTGCGTTCACCGGCTTTGGACCAGTCATGGCAGGACAGGCATTGATTGGTTCGCACATCGATCTGGTACTGCTCGATCGAGTGTGGAATCAAAGGCGGCTGCTGACGATAGTTGCGCTGCATACGCCCTTCCACTGTTTTGTGTATTTGATCCAGAGGGATCGGCTCGTCGACTTCCGCACCCCGCAGGGTTTCGACCTGAGCGGATTGGGCAAGGGCCCATCCGCTCAGCAATAATACGGGTAGAAGGGCAATTCCGCCTGTAACGATTGATTTTTTCATCTTGGCACTCCCCTAGATAGGTCTGGCGGCGCGCGGCTCAGGCGCGGCAACTGGATCGGAAGGTTGGACGAGGTGGTCGTCGAACCGGTGAGTAAAGTTAAAGACGTCGACTGCGCAGACATCGATGCAGCGTCCGCAGTTTGTGCAGTCGGGTGACAGGATTACTGGTGTACTGCCCGGCTGGCCCTTCAGCGCGGGTGAGATTACCTGATTTTCCGGACAGACCGCATAGCAATCCATGCAGTCGTCACAGGCGACCCGATTGGCGGCGCTGACCCGCAGCAGGCTTTTTGTACCGATCAGACCATAGAACGCTCCAACCGGGCATAGATGGCCGCACCAGCCATGGCGTGAGACCACTAAATCAAAGATAAAGATCGCCGCAATCATGGCCCACACAAAGCCCATGCCGAAAACAAGTCCGCGATGTAGCATGGTGATTGGATTGATCAGTTCCCACGCGATCACACCGCTCAGGCCCGACACAAGCAGGACTGTCACCACAATCCACAGGCGCGTGGCGCGCTTGGGTTGCCAGCCTTTTGGCAAGTCCAGCTTTCGATGCACCCAGTTCGCAGCATCGGTCACAGGGTTGATGGGGCAGACCCAGGAACAATAGACCCTTCCACCTATCAGTGCATAAGCGGCTAGGACGATCAGCCCGCCAATCAACGCAGTCATCTCGGGCCAATGACCCGCAATGAAGCTCTGTAACAGGATAAACGGGTCAGTAAGAGGCAATACACCCAGAGTCAGCGATCCTGCCAGATTACCCTCGACAATCCAGATGCCGAACCATGGGCCCAGCAGAAACAGGCCCAGAAAGAACAGCTGACTTGCGCGGCGCAGCAGCAGATAGCGATGCGCGCCGATCCAGCCTTTGCTCTGGATGGCCTCTTGACCCACAGGCATATGTGTGCGGGCACTCATTGTCCGACCCCCGGCAGTTCATACCCGGGTGCAAATCCGCCCGGCGCGACCAGGTTGTCGGTGCCAGGTCCCGGCAAGCGGTCGGGCAAGTCAATGATCCCTTCGACCACCGGCGCGCCCTTAGCAGCCTTTTCTTCCCAGCCTTTGCGGTAGTGTTCTGCCGAACGACCACGCGCCAGCCGTGCTGGCAGAACCTTGATGGCTGCTTCAGGCAGAACACAGCTTTTCTCGCACATCCCACAGCCGGTGCAGCGATCGGAATGGACGGTTGGAATGAACAGCGCGTGATGACCGGAACGCGTGTTGTGCTCGGTCTCCAGCGTGATCGCTTCGTCTATGACGGGGCAGACGCGATAACAGACATCGCAGCGCAGGCCGAGGAAGTTCAGGCAGTTCTCCTGATCGACCAGTACCGCTACGCCCATCTTGGCGTCGTCGATATTGTCCAGCTCTGGGTCTAACGCCCCAGTTGGGCATGCGGCGACACAGGGAACGTCGTCGCACATTTCGCAGGGAATATCCCGAGCAGTGAAATACGGTGTCCCTGTTGCCACCGCATCCGATCCAAGCTCGGCCAGTTTCAAGGTATCATAAGGGCAATCGCGCACACACAGACCGCAGCGGATGCAGGCCGACAGAAACTCCTTTTCCGGCAAGGCGCCGGGTGGGCGCAAAGCCTCGGCCGGCAGGGCGCGGGCGTCGCGGGCCAGATAGGCCAGCACCGACCCGGCGACCACACAGCCGCCCGCCGCCCGCGCCGAGTCCTGCAGGAACCGGCGCCGCTGCGGCGAAAGGGGTTTGTCGACAAGAGACATGCGGAATTACCCTTGCAATCCTTGCTGGTTACGCGCGTTCGACCTTACAGGCGCACTTCTTGAAGTCGGTCTCTTTTGACAGTGGGCAGGTTGCATCCAGCGTCAGTTTGTTGGTCAGCTGGTGTTCATCGAACCAGGGCATGAAGACCAGACCACGCGGCACCTTGTTCCGACCTCGCGTCTCGACCCGGCTAGTGACCTCGCCGCGGCGAGTGGACAGAACGATTTCCTGCCCCCGACGCAAACCGCGATCCTTGGCGTCCTGCGGGTGCATGTAGACGACTGCCGACGGATACGCGCGGTGCAGTTCCGGCACGCGTCGCGTCATGGAACCAGAGTGCCAGTGCTCCAACACGCGGCCCGTTGACAACCACAGATCATATTCCTCATCGGGCGCTTCGGCGGCAGGTTCGTAAGGCGCGAAGATGATATTAGCTTTGCCATCTTTCTTGCCGTAGAACTTCACTCCAGCGCCTTCGGGCACATAGGGGTCATAGCCTTCACGGAAACGGTACAATGTCTCCTTGCCGTCAACGACCGGCCAGCGCAGACCGCGGGCCTGATGGTACGTGTCGAACGGAGCCAAATCGTGCGCGTGGCCGCGACCGAACTGGGCATATTCCTCGAACAAACCTTTCTGGACGTAATAGCCAAAATGCTCGGCATCGTCGTTGTGGAAGCCTTCGGCGGTTTCGGACAGCGGGAACTGGTCAACGCTGCCATTTGCAAACAAGACATCATACATGGTCTTACCACGATGCTCGGGCATGGTTGCCAGCAGTTCTTCGCCCCAGACTTCTTCGACAGTGAAGCGTTTTGAGAATTCCATGACCTGCCACAGGTCAGATTTGGCCTCACCGGGCGCCTGAACCTGCTGCCGCCAGAACTGCGTGCGACGCTCGGCGTTGCCATAAGCCCCTTCTTTCTCGACCCACATCGCGGTGGGCAGGATCAAGTCGGCAGAGACCGCAGTCACCGTAGGATAAGGATCGGACACGGTAATGAAGTTTTCCGGGTTACGATAGCCGGGATAGCCTTCCTCATTGATGTTGGGCGCGGCCTGCATGTTGTTGTTGCACTGCACCCAGTAGGCGTTCAGGTCGCCATCCTTCAGCTTGCGGTGTTGCAAGACAGCGTGGAAGCCAGGCTTGGCCGGAATAGTTCCGGCGGGCACGTTCCAGGCGGTTTCGCAGATCTCGCGGTGCTTGTCGTTCATCACAACCATGTCGGCGGGCAGACGGTGGGCAAAGGTGCCAACCTCACGCGCCGTACCACAGGCTGACGGCTGACCGGTCAGCGAGAAGGGTGAGTTGCCGGGCTCCGAGATCTTGCCGACCAGCAGGTGAACGTTGTACATCAGCGAGTTCACCCAGGACCCACGGGTATGCTGGTTGAAGCCCATGGTCCACAGGCTCATCACCTTACGGGTCGGATCCGCATATTGCTGGGCAAGTTTTTCCAGCTTGTCCGCCGGAACGCCGGACAGCTCAGAGACGTATTCCAAGGTATAGGGCGCGACGGCCTCGGCATATTCTTCGAAGCTGATCGGTTCCATCTTGCCAACATTTGGGTTGGCAGCCTCTTGCTGCAACGGGTGATTGTCGCGAAGACCATAGCCAATGTCGGTTGCGGTCTTGGTGATGTTGACGTGGTTTCTGACGAAATATTCATTCACCGCGCCGGTCTGGATGATGTAGTTGGCGATATAGTTCAGGATCGCCAGGTCGGTTTGAGGCGCAAAGACCATGCCATTGTCGGCCAGTTCGAACGAACGATGTTCGAAGGTCGACAGCACGTGCACCTCGCAGCCCGGTTTGGTCAAACGCGTGTCGGTCAGGCGCGACCACAAGATCGGGTGCATCTCGGCCATGTTCGACCCCCACAGCACAAAAGTGTCCGCGTGCTCTAGGTCGTCATAGCAGCCCATCGGTTCGTCGATGCCGAAGGTGCGGATAAAACCTACCACGGCCGAGGCCATGCAGTGCCGTGCGTTCGGGTCGATGTTGTTCGAACGGAAGCCTGCCTTCATCATCTTGGCGGCGGCGTAGCCTTCCCAAACAGTCCACTGACCAGAGCCGAACATGCCTACGCTGGTCGGGCCTTTCTTGGCCAGAGCCTCTTTCCATTTGGCGGCCATGACGTCAAAGGCCTCGTCCCAGCTAACCGGCTCAAACTCACCGTTCTTGTCGTATTCGCCGTTGGTTTTGCGCAGCAGTGGGGTGGTCAGACGGTCCTTGCCATACATGATCTTGGACAGGAAATAACCTTTGATGCAGTTCAGGCCCCGGTTCACAGGCGCGTCCGGGTCCCCTTGGGTGGCAACGACGCGGCCATCTTTGGTGCCAACCAGAACCGAGCAGCCGGTGCCGCAGAACCGGCAAGCGGCTTTGTCCCAGCGAATATCGGGCGCACCGGTCTGAGCGTTGGCCTGACCGGCAGCCATAGGAATACCGGCAGCTGAGGCCGTTGCGGCAGCGGCTGACGCTTTAAGGAAAGTGCGGCGGGATTCAGAAACAGTCATTGCATGGGCCTCCTGCTGGTCGGTTGGCTTTGGGCATTGGATTGCGGAGGAGCCTCCGCGAGATCTTCGAAATGGTGATAGGTCAGCGACAGTGAGATCACGCCGGGGATTTGATGCAGATCCATAATGGTTTCCGAAGCCAGCCGGTCGGCGGTATCTTCGACAACCACCACAAATCGGCCATCCTCGGCTTCGGCATGAAGCTCGACGCCTTGGGTGCCGGTCATCGCCGCGCGCGCGGCGTCGGTGTGATCGGGGGCGATGTGGACGAGACAGCCACAGATATTCATAAAGTCACCTCCGGGTGTTGTGGGGTGGGGCGGTGCATCGCGATGGCCCCGGCGGGGCACGCGGCGGAACAACTGCCGCATCCGATGCAGATTTCGGTATCAAGCGCAGGTTCCGCGCGTCCGCCCAGCTGCAAGCGAAAGCGGATGGCGTCCTGTTCGCAATTGTCCTGACACAAGCGGCAGCTGACCCCGTTCATCGACAGGCAGGTTGAAGCTTCGATTTGCGCGCGCCACGGCCACTCGGCGACAAGTTCTGGCAAGAGCGCTGGTGTTGGGCAAATGTCAGCACATTCACCACAAAGGGTGCAGCCGCCCACGGAAAGGTCGAGAACCGGAAAACCACCGTCGTCGAAAGTGATGACGTCTTCGGGGCAGGCTCCGGCGCAATCCTCGCAACGCGAGCACAGATCGGCAAAGTCCGACACGGCCGCGCCCGGCGGTCGGATCGCGTTGCGATCTTCCCGTAGGATGCGCGCGCTCAGAAAAGCGCGTCTGCTCGTCATCTGGCTCATTGCTGGCGACTCGAAGTTGGACAGTTTAGTTCGCGTGTTTGTTGTCATAGCCGTGCAGCCGGGGACGCGATTTGACTTAAGTCATATTTCTTCAGAAATTTTATTGATCACTTTGAGACTTGAGGGGCGCTTTTCATGCGTTCAACTCGATACGAGCGTCCGGAAACTGCCGCACAATTTCGCTTGCTTGCCGGTATGGGGCGGCACAAAGGGCGGTCGACAATCCATCCGCCAGAGTTGCGTCAGGGGCGGAAATCGAAACCGTCCTGCTGTCGCGTGCTGGCCCGTTTGGCGTGATGATGTGGCCAAGCCCAGGGCTCAGTTGTGAGCCCAAGGACGACGATGTAGCAACTGCGCGGTTCTGCAATGTAATGTGCTTCAACACCCTTTGGTCTGGTGAGGCGATACCGACATTCCATGGCGCGCCATCGCCCCGCGATCCCAAAGCGGCGATCTCACCCATATTCACCAGAACATCACGCAAACCAAAGTTGCGGAGAAGGGCTGCAATCCGATCGGTAATCGCGCCCTGCGCAATGCCGTTCAACGTGAGCGCTGATTGACCCGGCACCGGAAGGTGCACCGCCGAAACGTCAAAAGAGACCTTTTCCCAGCCGATTAGCCGCTGAACTTCAAGCAAATTCTCAGGGTGTGTCTCTGTCGCCAAAGCAGCCCAAAGCGGCTGTATGCTTGGATCAAACGCACCGTCCGATGCCCGGTGCAACACTGTGCAGAGGCTTAACACGTTCAACAACTCAGGAGCCGGAGCGTTCAGTGTACCGCGCCTGTTTAATTGGGAGAGCTGCGAGTCAGGGCGGTACAGGCTGAAGATATCCTCTAACCGCGCTATCTCGGCTTCTACAGCGCCAATGATTGGGGCTGCGTCTGTATCCGATAGCCCGACCAATCGCAGACTTGCGGCAGCACCAAGCGCAGTTCCGTTCCACCGTGCATCCGAGGCCCACGCTGGGCCAGTCATGGAACATACAGCTGAGATGAACAAAAAACGACGGCGAGACAAGGCTTTCATACGGGTGTCTCCAGCGGTAGATCAAGATCAACAGGACCAAGCACTTCGGAATCCGGGATGTCCGGCAGGCTCATCGCCGCGCCGCCGTAAACACTGATGAAGGATTCGGCGTCTGCAGGATCGGCAAACGGCACCACTTCGCGCGCCCCCATGCCTCCGGCGACATTGGCACCAACAACAAAGGTCGCGCCATCCGCCGCGATCCAGTTTGAAGTTCCCGGCTGACGCCAGCTTGGCGCGACGCCCATATCGCTGACATAGACAGCCGTGATATCTGCATCTCGTTCGGGGCTTTTGAGGTATGCCACCATGTCACGCACCTGCGCAAAAAACAGTGGCGCGGGATAGCCTTCTAGATGGATCTGACCCTTAGGACCGCCATGCTCGGCAATGTTCATCTGGCAGAAATAGCTCAGCGCGTCTGGTGTCAGATCAACCGGATCGGGGACTTCGGCAATTTCTTCCTTGCAAGCCGCCAGTGCGACCAGCGCTATCAGGGCGAGATGTTTCATGGCTCAACCCTCCGGAACGCCAGCCGCGCAAGCGTGAAGGCCAGCACGGGCCAGATCAACAATGAGGCAGGTGCGGCCCAAACTGGTAAAGCCTGCGCAGCACCTGTCATGCCGGAGGCCATGGCGACGCCCTCGGTTGCGGCGATGTTCCACAGCCGGAACGCGTCAGCCGGGTTGGCCACCATCACCCATGGAAAGACGGATTGGGTGAAGCTGCCGCCCTTGTCCATGACGACGGCCCCCAACAGGCCCAGATCATAGAGGACGACAAAGACCAGCCAGAGCCCGGCCGACAGACCCGCCGCCGCCGTGGCCCCCTTTGCCAGGGCGGACAGCAGGTATCCCAGCGCCAGAAAGACAGCGCCCAGCAGGATGGATGTGAGGATGAGGCGGACCAGCGCCACCAGGCTCTCCGGTCCCGCGCCGCCAAAGAATGCGGCCACTGCGCCAGCGGTGCCAAAACCGACGGTCATGGCGAAGGCCAATGCAGCCAGATGGGCGGTGAACTTGCCCAGCAGGATCTCTCCGCGCCCTGCTGGATAGGACAGCAGCAGGGACAGGCTGCCCCGGTCCACGTCGCCCGCAATGGCGTCGAAGGAAATCATCAGTGCCAGCAAGGGGGCAAGATAGACCGACAGGGTGGTCATAGACGCGACCGAGACGGTCAGCATGTCGACACCCAGAGTGCCGGTGGGTGCGCTGCCTGCGAAAGTCAGGGCCAAAGCGAACAGCACCATGATCAGTGTGGCGACCAGAAGCCAGCGGTTGCGGCGCAGGATCAGCATCTCGGTGCGGGTGATGGCGAGGAAACGGGTCATTGCAGTTCCTCCTGTGCGTAGTGACGATAGAGGTCTTCCAGTTTCGGCGGCGTCATCTCGACATCCGCCACCGCGTCGCCCATGCCAGCGATACGGCGCAGGGCTTCCATCTTGTCTGCCGGACTACAGAGCAATTCCACCGACGCGCCGTTGATGCGGCTGCCGCCCAGTTCGGCGGCCAGTGCATCGGCATTGGCACTGGCGCGCACCTTCAGGCGGATCGGAAGACCGGCCAGCGCCGACAGGTTGTTCAGCGTATCGTCAGCCACCATCCGGCCTTTGCGCATGATGGCGATGCGATCCGTGCGGGCCTCGACCTCGGTCAACGCATGGGATGCGATCAACACGGCGGTGCCTTGGGCAGACAACTCGTCGATGATGGCATAAAGATCCTGCCGGGAAATCGGGTCCAGCCCGCTTGTCGGCTCATCTAACAGCGCCACTTTCGGCTGGCCCAGAAGCACCTGCGCCAGACCCAGACGTTGTCGCATCCCTTTGGAATAGGCTCCGATCCGGCGGTCGAGAGCATCGCTCAGGCCGACGCGTTCCAGCAGACCGGGCACATCGGCCCTCGCACCGGACAGTTTCGCGAACAGAGTCAATTGCTCGCGGCCGGTCAAAGCGGGGTGGAACGACACTGCTTCGGGCAGATACGCCGTCTCGCGCCGCGCTTGCGCGCTGCCGGGTGTGGCATCTCCGATCCGAATGGCCCCGCCTTGGATCCGCGTCAGGCCGAGGATGGATTTGATCAGGGTCGACTTGCCCGCGCCGTTATGGCCCAGCAGCGCAACGCGTTGACCGGGGGCTAGAGACAGGGTGATATCGTCAAGAACGCGGGTTTTCCCTCGGTCCTTGAGAACATGGTCAATCGTCAGGGCCTTATCCGTCATGAGGCACCTTTTTCATAGCTGGGGGTTCAGGGGCTTGCATCAGCGGATTGCTGTCCATCACACCCCCCGGCAACAGCGCCGGGAAGGCCGATTGCGACCAGCGCACCAGCTGCACGGCGGGTGAGCCGAGCAACAATTTGGCTGCGGGTTGGGTCCACAGCACATGGTCCATCGAGTCGTTGGGGCGATAGGGGGCGTCGGCAATGCCGTTGCCATCCACGTCATAGGCGGCGAAATCGGACCAGTAATTTCCACGCCCGTCTTCAGACCACTCGACCCACTTGGTCGAGACGTATTTCACCTGCGTCCGGTTGCCGACAAAGGCATTGCCAACGATCCGGTTGCGTTCGCTGCCAGCGGTAAAGTGGATGCCGATGCCGCATCCCTGGAACCAGTTGTCAGTGAATTCGTTCTTGTTCGAGTTATAGAGGAAGGTGCATTTCTCTTTCGCGCCTTTCACAACGTTGCCGGTGATTACGCTCTTGTTTGCATAGTTCAGCATCACGCCATGTTCGCGGTCGCCGATCGAAACATTGTTGGCCACGGTCACATTGGTCGTGAACATCACCGCGTAGCCCAGATCATTACCGATCGAGACATTGTCGCTGACCACGGAATTATCCGCATACATGTAATGCACGGCAAAACGCAGGTCGCGGAACAGGTTGCCGGTAAAGGTGTTCTTCTTGGACGAGTTCACAAAGATCCCGTCGCGGCCATAGCGAATGTCGTTGTCTTCAACCCGCGCACCCGGCGCATTCCAGACATAGACGCCATTGCCACGGTCGTTCATGCGCTGATCTTGCCGTCCTTCGATCCGGTTGCGCCGGACGAGGCTGTCTTTCGCGCCGTGGATGTCGATGCCATAGAGATTGCCCAGCAAGACATTATCCTCGACCACCGGCGCGTATGCCGTCTTGGTCAGTTGGATACCGCTGTCGATCCCGTCATGGTCCGAGCCCGAGCCGATCACCGTCAGCCCGCGCACCGTCACGCCCGGCCCGGTCACGGTGATGACGCTGCCTTCTCCCTGTCCGTCGATCGTGGCCTGTCCCAGCCCGTCGATCGTGACGGGCCGGTCCAGAACCAGCGTTTCAGTGTAAACACCGGGGCGCAGGCGGAGGGTGTCTCCATCCGCCGCCCGTGCCAGTATCTCGTTGATGGCCCCCGCCCGGTTGGGCACATCCCAATCCGCCGCCCAAAGGGGCGAGCCGAGCAGGAGCGGTATGAGCAGGGACCAACGCATGGCTTATGCGCTCCGCGGCTCAACAAACATCCGGCCGCGCATTTCCATGTGCAGCGCGTGGCAGAACCACTGGCAATAGAACCAGTGCACGCCCGGACGGTCGGCGATGAAGGTGACTGAGGCGGTGGCCTGCGGTCCGATCTCCATCGCGATGCCGAAGTTCGACAGGCACAGCCCGTGGGTCACGTCATCCACGTCATCCAGGTTGGTGACATAGAGTGTCACCTCATCACCCTGTTTGACGGTAAACTTCTCCATGCTGAACACAGGCGCGGTTGAGGTCATGTAAACGCGGACCTTGTTGCCGTCCCGGATGGGCTCTTCGGCACCTTCGTCCAGATCGACACCATCGGCCTCGGCCTGTTTGCGGGCATCTTCCCACATCGGATCATTGCGATCCCAGACATTGACCGGGTTCACCTTGGACCGGTGCACAAGAATCGAGTCATGCGGTTCCGCAAAGGTTGGGCCGTCATGGACCACCTTCATCTTGTCGCCCGAGATATCGATCAACTGCTCGTTTTCAGGCTTCAGCGGGCCAACGTTCAGGAAGCGGTCTTTCGAGAACTTGTTCATCGAAATCAGCCATTTGCCATCAGCCTCAGCCGTCTCACCCATCGAGGTCGAGTTGTGGCCCGGCTGATAGTGTACGTCCACCTTGTCGAGGATCGGGTCAACGTCGGCGCCGCCATAAGCCTCGATGGCCTTGGCGATGTCCCATTTCACAACCTGGCTGTCCAGGAACAGCGTGGTGAACGCATTGCCTTTGCCATCGAACGCGGTGTGAAGCGGCCCAAGACCCAGCTGCGGTTCAGCCACGATGGCCGAGCGCGGATCGGCATTGTCCGAGAACAGCGCATCAACTTTCTCAACATCGATCACTGACACGGTCGGTGACAGCTTACCGTTGATCATGATGTGTTTCTTGTCGGGTGCTGCGTTCACACCGTGCGGCGAGTTCGGGATCGGGATATAGCGGGTCAGGTTGCCACCTGCCTCTTTCCGACCGTCGACGACTTTGATGCCGTTCAATTCCTGATAGTTCCCGGCGGCCACGGCCTCTTCGATGGCTTTCAGGTTGAACACGACCACATGGTCCAGCTCGTTCTCGGTCATCTCGGCCAGGTTCATACCCATTTCCGAATTATACGAGGTCGAGAACGCGTATTTGCCCTGATAATCGCAGTCGGTGTTGTCGAGGTTCCCCGACACCATCACCTGCCATGCGATCTCCATCGTATCGCCGTCGATGGCGGTGAAGATGTTCACGTATTTCGATGGATCGTCGAGGATCTCGCCGTCGTTGACGAGCGGTGCCTCATGTTCACCATTGGCAAAGATATAACCGGTGCGCGGGTATTTCTGCGGGCGCAGGCCGTGAATGTCATGCGCGTTCGGGATCTCGATGATCTTGTCGCATTTCATCACATCGCAGCGCACGCGGGCCACGCGGGTGTTCGCCTTGTCGTTCATGAACAAATAGCGCCCGTCATAGGTGCCATCAGTGAAGGACATGTGCGGGTGGTGCAGGTCGCCGTTGTCGTACGTGACCTTGCCGTTAGCTGCCAGATACGCCTTGGTTTCGGGCAGCAGGCCTTCGGTTAGGATTTTCAGCGACTCGTTTGTCTGTCCCCAGCCCGTGGCCGAGCAACGGTTGAACACCGGAATACGCATCAGTTCGCGCATCGAAGGCACACCAAGGATGCGCACCTCGCCCGTCTGGCCCGAGGACCAGAAGCCGTAATATTCATCCAACTCGCCAGGCTCCAGATGGGCATTGGCGGCGGCGCTGGCTTCGCGTGCGGTCATCAGAGTCGAGCCGAGTCCGGTACCGGCAATCACCGCGCCGGTGGCCGTAGCCCCCAACATTCCGCGGCGTGTGATGTTCAGTTTACTTTCATTGTCCGACATGATCGTTCCTCCTTTTTAGGAAACGGATTGCGGTTTGGCGTTCGGATGGTTCGCCGGTGGTTGTCCGAGAGGGGTCTTCATCTGGACCGACCCTGTCTTGGCCCGCCGTTTCAGCTGGCGGATAACGACGGGACATTTGTCCTCGGACTGGTAGAGCACCTGACAATGCAGGCAGGTGACGCACTCGTTCGGATTGATCTCACCAGTCGGGTGGATCGCCTGAACGGGGCATTCGTTGGCGCAAGTCTGACAGGGGGTGCCGCAATCCTTATAGCGGCGCAGCCAATCGAACATGCGAATTCGGGCGGGGATCGCCAGCGCTCCGCCCAAGGGGCAGAGGTAGCGGCAATAGAACCGTTCGATGAACAGCCCGATCCCCAGTAGGGCCAGCGCAAAGACCACGAAAGGCCAGTCGCGCATGAATTTCAGAATGATCGCGGTCTTGAACGGCTCGACCTCGGCATATTTTTCAGCCAGCGGGATCGAGACAAAACTGATGCCAAAAAGCACAAGGAAAATCATGTACTTTGCGGGCCAGAGGCGTTCGTTCAGACCCCATGGCAAGGTCCATTGAGGCACCTTGAAGGCCCGCGCGATCTTGTTGGTCAGCTCTTGCAGCGCGCCAAACGGGCAGAGCCAGCCGCAATAGGCCCCACGACCCCAGAACAACAGTGCAGCGGCCACGGCAAACCATTGGATGAACACCAGCGGATCAAGCAGGAAAGCATCCCATGAGAAGCCAGTCCGCAAGCTGCCCGCCAGCGCCATCAGGTTCACGACGCTCAGCTGCGCATTGGCGTACCAGCCAATGAAGAACAGCGTCATGGTCAGGAACCCGATGCGGAACCAGTAGAAGACGCGCGCGTTCATCGTGGCGTGGAACTGGAAGAAGAAGGTGGCGGTCAACACCAGCAGCATTGCGCCCAGAACCACGATTTCGACCACGCGGTCCTTCCAGATGCGCTGCCAAAGGGCGGCCTTGGCGGCGGCCTCGCCAGTGGCGTCATCGACGACCGCCGGAGCAACGACCGGCAACAAATACTGTTCGGGCAGCTTGTAGCCCAGATCGAAGGTCAGAAAGGTTTTCTCGACCGCACCCACGGCGCGCTGGACCAGCAGTTGCAGGCGGAAAGGTTCAGCTGGATCAAACTCGGAATCGGCAGGGATTTTAAAAATGTCGAGCTCTGTGAAGGTGGGTGCGTCCAGCGCGGCAACCGTGCCCAAACGGCGCTGTTGCTTGTCAAAAAACCGGACCGAACTGTCGCCTTGGATCAACTGGATCCGGTCAAATATGCCACCGCGAACATAGCCCGACCCTTTGAAACTGTATGCCCCTCGGCCCAGCACCAGAATGGCCTGTTCGCCTTCGTCCAACCAATCCACGAGGTTCTGGTATTCGGCCTCACCCAGCAACGACTTGCCGATCGATGGCACAGAAACCAGCGCCATATGCATGTCGATGAACGTCTCATCCGGTTCGCCGGGCTCGGGGCGCTTGATCGCCCGCTGATCGCCGGTGGCTTCAAAGGCTGAATTGACTTGACCGATATCCAGCGTCAAACGACGGACCGAGCCGTCGCCGGACAGAGTGGTCCAGTCATAGACCGCGTCTTGCGCCATATCGACTTCGCGCTTTGGCCCATCCGCCTGTAGCGGAGATAGCCCGCCCAACCCCAACGCGCGCGCCACCTTGATGCCACCGCGTACGAGGCTGTCGTCGATGACCATAATCGTGACTGTTGCGCCTGAGATGATGTCGAGATCATGCCCTTCACCGCCGGTTTCGGCCTCAACCTTCAGATCAAGCCCGGCATATCCCTCGGTCAACTCAACCATGCGGGAATTGGGGATACCGATCAGTACGATGGGTTCTGAGTGTTTGACCAGTTGAACGCCGGTCAGCACCGCATCTTGATCAATGCCCGCAACCACATGGATCGGCTTGCCTGAGTAGCCCGTTGTTCCTACGAAGTCGGACGTCAGAAAGGCCCAGGCGATGGTCTCGCCATCCTTCAGGACAGGTGCAACCGGAACGTCATCGCGGACCGGACCAAAGGCATCGGCATCAGGGGCCAGATCGGCGGGCTCTATTTCAGGTAGGAAGCTGGCAAGACTGTCGGCATGGGCACTGATCGCCATCAGGCAGGACAGAGTGAAAGCCAGCAGGAAATGGATTGCGCGACTTACGACCACGGCGCACCTCCGATAACTTGGGTGGACGCCATGGGCGCGCGCAGGGCGCGTACAAATTCTGCTTGGGTCGCGAACGGGGGCCCTCGGGTTTCAGGCCACAATCGTTTCGAGTTCTGTGCACGACACAGATACTCATGCAAAGGGCTTACAACACGCTCGTTGCGGTCTGTGACCAGCGGCAGAGCGTCTGGCACAGGTCCTGCCGAAGTGACCGCGCAAAGCGCGCAGTCGGCACATTTGGGGCAGGGCGCGGTTGGATCGGGATTATCCTCCTCAAGGTCCATCTCAACCCAAACCGCCCCTGCCTCCGAGCAGATCTCCACCCACATGCTTTGTCCGGGACTCGCCAGCGCCGGAGCAAGCATTTGCAACAACAGAAGAAGGATGCCCGCCAATCCACACGCCGCGCGCACGGCGCGGTCAGGGAGGATGTGGAGAAATTGATAGGCGGACATGGAGAATCCAACTCGGCAATCTTTCCAGATTTGTAGGCGGCCCTCTCGATTCGAGACTTGACTTAAGTCATTTGTTCACAAGCCGCTCAAAAATTAATCTTTCTCTGGTTTTTTCCGTAAAAGCAGTAGATTAAGATCAGGCTTCAACTGTCGGCTTCGTCCATCAATCCGCGCACCCAGCGCCCTGCCAGCCATGTCGCAGGAATGCCCAAAGGGACGGACCACAGAAGTGCGGGAACAGGTTCAATCGCGCCGAACCCGGCACTGTGTAAGATTAATCCCAGCAAAAACAGATTGATGGCCACGGTCAGCGCCGTGGCGGGATAGAGCAGAATGGCCAGTTTCCAAACCGGCCATTTGTCTTCAGTGGCTGGTGCCTTCCGAGAAGGTGATTTTGTTCCAGACATTGTACTTTCCAGAGGGTTTGCGCATCGGCAGGCGGCGGACCTCTTCCAGCGTTCGCGCGTCATAGACGATCACCGCGCCATCATCTTCCCAGATTGAAACCAATGCGTGACGACCATCCTTGGTGAACTCGACATGGGCGACGGTTTTACCCGGCGCAGGGCGCAGAGTCTTCACGATTTCAAGGCTTTGCTTGTCGATCACATGCATGGCGTCTTTATTCGGGCCAAAGAACACGTCGGCCCAGACATAAGGTGAGTTTTCATGGCTGCGCATGAAGAATCCGGGCCCTTCGGTCTTGATCCGCTTGATGGTTTCCCAGCTTTCCATGTCAATCACGGACACGGTACCATCGGTCAGATGCGGGGTGGCCATCACGGTCGTATCGCCGTGCTTCCATGTGATGCCGGAACCAAGATGCGGCATCCCCGGCAGGTCCAGGTCGGCCACCTTGTGCCCGATCACTAGATCAATCACCTGACCGCCTTTGCCGTCACGGGACGCCCCCATGACAAACTCATAGCTCTGGTCGAAAAAGAAATCGTCCAGATAGTCGGGCGTGGTGATCTTGCGCACTGGGAAAGGGTTGGGATTCTTGAACTGCCCTTCAATGCGGAAATCATGCCCGATACCAAATTGCGGCGGGTTGTCCCCGTAGAACACTTCCCAGATTTCGGGCACGTCTTTCAGGGCCAAAACAAAGCTCTCCCGCGGTGGAGCCTGATAGACGGCGGACACCCGGCTGGGCACACCTTTCTTGCTTTTGACTTCAATGACGGTGGCGACCGACAGGTCCTCGGTCGAAAGCAGGGTCAGGCTGTTGGGCAGGTAATTTGCCACTGCCACCCATTTTCCGTCACCTGACATGGCAATGTTGCGACTGTTGAGGCCGGCGCGTACGCGCCCCACCTGCTTCAATGCCCAGATATCGTATTTCTGGACCCAGCCATCGCGCGACATGATGAAAACATACCGGCCATCGGGGCTGAACTTTGGGCCACCATGAACGGCAAAGGGGGTCTCGAACCTGTCCAGCACTTCAAACGTGTCGCCATCCAGAACACTGACGTGGTGATCGCCGGTCTCAACCGCCAGCGTGATGTTCATCGGGTCACTGTCCCACACGGGTGCTTCGACCGGGGCATTATCCTCGTCCAGAATACGGCTGGCCATGATGTCAGCTTCGCCCCATTCCGGGTCGCTCTCTAGCGGAGATTTCAGCCACCCCGCCAGTTCTTCGATCTGCAACGCGTCAAGCTCATGTGAAAACGCGGGCATCTGCGTCGCCGCGCGGCCCTCGGCGATCACCGCTGCAACCCGCGGCCCCCGCATCCGCTTTAACGTCTCGGGGATCAAAGCGGGCCCAACGCCGCCCAATCGGTTCTCGCCGTGGCATGAAGCGCAGTGTTCAGCGTAATCCGAGGGCGCATCAGCCCATGCCGCGCCCAAGCTCAGAACGGAACACATCAGCCCGATCTTCATCTTTTTCCAAATACTCCCGCCGGAGGCTCCCGCAGGCTTCACAGGCGGTACGATTTGCCGGAACAGGAACGGGTTATCAAAAGAACTGATGCGCCGGATCATGGCTTTTCCCCCGGAACGGTGTGACCCGCAGGCGTTCTCCTGCATCGTCCACACCGATTTCTTCGTTTGAAAGGTAACAGGCCGGATCTTCGGCCCAGGGATCGCCGGTCAGTTGCAAGGCGCGAATACGCGTGTTGCCACCGCAGACGTCCTTAAGTTCACATGCGCCGCAGCGGCCTTTCAAGGGGCGAGGGCGGGTGCGCAGCATGGCCAGCATCGGGTCATCGCTGGTCCAGAGTTCGGAAAACGGTTTGGTTTTCACGTTGCCGACCGTGTAATCGGACCAATATGTGTCGGGGTGAACCCGGCCCAGATTGTCGATATTGGCGACGCCCAAACCGCTGGAATTCCCACCCCACGCAGACAAATGTGCGCGGACATGGGCAGCCTTCTCGGCATCGAAATGCGCGCGGATCCAATTCAGGAAATACCCAGCATCGGCGTCATTGTTGCCGGTCACGATATCCAGCGGTCGCCCACCCGAGGCCGCCTCCCATGCGCGCTCCAACAGCAGGTCCATTCCCCTGCGGGTGCGCTGGTGTTCGGCGTCCTCGCCTCGGTTCTTGTCACCGCGCCCGGCATAGACGAGGTGCGACAGGTAAAATTTGTCAACGCCTTCATCATCACACAGTTGCAGCAGGTCCGGCAGGTGATGCTGCGTGCCTTCAGTCAGGCAGAACCGCAGGCCGACTTTGATGCCGCGTTTCTTGCATTCACGCACACCGCGCAAGGCATCCGCAAAGGCACCGTCGACACCGCGAAACCAGTCATTGGTGGCGCCAATCCCGTCCAAAGAAATGCCAACATAGCTGAACCCCACGTCGGCAATCATGTCGGCGGTTTCATCATGGATTCGCGTGCCGTTGGTCGACAAGGCCAGCATCGGCACCAGTTCACGGGCGCGCTTTGCGATGTCGAAGAAGTCGAACCGATCCAGCGGCTCCCCACCCGAGAGGATCAAGGCCGGGACGCGAAACTGGCCAAGATCCTCAAGGGTTACCATGGCTTGCTCATGGCTGAGCTCACCGGGGAACGCCACATCCGCCGAGACGGTATAGCAATGGCGGCATTTCAGGTTGCAGCGTCGCGTCAGGTTCCAGATCACCACAGGTTTCACTGGGCCGGGGCGGCGTTTGCGCACCGGGGTCGGGTCGACCAGCTGGTGCATGTATTCTGTCAGGCGGAACATGTCTCAGCCTTTCTTTTTCAGGCGCAGCCCGGTCTTTTTCAGGATGCGCGTGGAATAGAGGATATCTTTGGCCCGGCAGGCGTCGCCCAGAATTTCGGCGATTTCGGCGCGCTTTTGTTCAACCTCATCAGGGTTGGCACCATGCACCATAGCAAACAGGTTATAGGGCCAGTCGGGCAGGGCGCGGGGCCGTTCATAACAATGGGTCACAAAAGGCAGGGCGCCGATCTGTGCACCCAGCTTGGTGATGCTGACATCGTCCACATCCCAAACGGTCATGCCGTTCGACGTCATGCCAAGTTTGTAGTGATTGGGGGCCGCAGCAATGCGGCGGATCACACCGCGTGCTTTCAGGGCTGACAACCGTTCGAGCAGATCGGTTTCCTGTAACCCAAGATCATTGGCAACCTGCGCATACGGCGTCGGGGTCAAGGGTAACCCCCCTTGCAACGCCTCGATAATCTGTCTGTCGGTTGCATCGATCATGCCGCCACCCGGAAGCCTATGAAAAATTCCTGAAGTTTGGGGAAACGAAGAACCTGGATCCCCGTTTCCCGTTCGATGGCATCGGCGGTGGCCTCGATCCCCTCGGGCGTTTCGGTGGCCAGCACGAACCACATGTTCAACCGGTGCGTACGTTCATAATTATGGGCGACCTCCGGGTGTGCATTGACTTTCGTCAGGACGGTTTCGATATTTTCAGGCGGAACAGCCATGGCGCAAAGGCAGAAGGCCCCGCCCATAGCAGCAGCGTCGAAAAACGGACCAAAGCGTGTGATGACACGGTCTTCCTTCAGCCGTGTCAGACGCTCCAGCAGCTCGGTTTCGGACAGGCCAAGCTCGTCGGCCACTGCCGCATAAGGATGAGAGGTGAGCGGCAGATCGTCCTGCATCCGGTTCAGGATCGCGCGGTCTTTGTCGTCCAGAGTCATGCGGCAACCTCCCGCGCTTGAATCAAGGCTCCGGTCTGCTTGAAACAGCGGGTCGAAAACAAAACTTTGTTCCGCGCGCCGGCCAACTCGGGCAACTCCATCGCGCCAGCCAGCACACCCAGAGCCTCGTTCCGGGTCCGGGCGTGGATCATCGAATAGAGGCGATAGGGCCAGACATCTTCAACCGGATTTCGCTCATAGCACAGCGTGACACCGGGATAGGCGGCCAGCGCCGGACCGGCCGTTTCAATTTGTTCCGCTGGCAAATCCCAAACGACCATCGCGTTGGCGGACCACCCCAGTGCCCGGTGGCGCACGATAACGCCGAGCCGTGAAATGATACCGGCGGAGTGCAAGGCAACGATCCGCGCCATCACATCATCCACGTTCCGGTTCAATGAACGAGCCAGAGCCTCATAGGGCTCTGCGACCAGTGACAGGCCCGAACTGAGTGTCTGCAGCAAGCAACGATCTCCGTCGCGCATGGCCGATGCGTCGACTTTGCGCGCACTAGGGACGTTCTTGGCGCCAGCAGTCATGCGAAACCCAAGGTCCACGTTGAACGGCCGGACAAGACGCAGATCCAGCACCTGCAACCCCGAGGTCCGGCTGATCCGGGCCAGTGTCTCGTTGACATGTTCCCGGTCCGGGCCTGTTGCGACAAACCAAAGGTTCCAGGCATCCTCTCGCTGGTAATTGTGGTTCACCCCAGGTTCGGCATCGATCAGGGCGGCAACTTCTTCCAACCGATTTTCCGGGGCGGACACAGCTGCCAGAGTGCTGGCCGTCACCGCGCCGGGCGTGATGGTTGCGCCAACCCGCGTGATGCGGCCGGTGGCACGCATCCGGGTCAGCCGGTCAAGTACTTCGGTTTCGTCCAATCCCAGCGCGTCTCCCAGCACTTGAAAAGGGCGCTCTGTGATCGGGAAATCGCGTTGAAAGTCGTCCAACAGGCGGCAATCGATTGGGTCGGTGATATGCTGCATCCGTCAAAGCCCCGTCTTGTGCGCGCGGGCCGTGAAGAAGATGCCCGAAGGGCTGTCGGCATCGATTTCGCGCAATTTCTCAAACGTTTGCGTGTCGTAGACCTTCACCTTGTTGGCATCGCGCACGCTGATCCAGACTTCATGCCCGCGCGGCGTGAATTCCATATGCAGCACGGCGGGGCCGGGTTTGAATTCGTGAATGATCTCCTTGCTGACGCTATCGATCACTTGAATGGTATCGTTCAACGGGTGGGCGAAATTCACCCAGACTTGCCGTCCATCAGGGCGGGCCATGGCAAAGACCGGCTGGCCGTGTGTCTTGGTACGCCCGGTTTCCGACAAAGTGTCGGCATCGACCCAGAGCACCTCGTGATGACCCACTGCAGGCAGCACGAATTCGCGCCCGGTCAGCGCCCAGCCTTCCAGATGAGGCATCTTGTAGACGGGCATTTCCTCTTGCCCGCGCCCATAGTCAGGCAGCACACGGATGGGTTCCAGGGTGTCGGCCCACAGATCAAGCGCGGTCAGGCCGTCTTCGCCAAACAGGCCGGTGATATAGGTGCGGCCATTGGCGGTGATCAGCGCGTCATAGGGGTTCTTGCCCATGTCAGGTATCTTGGTGATCGCGGGCTCGCCTTTGGCGAAATCGGCAATCCATGTCTCACCCGTGTCCCACATGGTAAACACAAACCTACGCCCCGGCGCGTCGACCAGACCGATGGTTTTGCTGTCGGTGGGGATGTCTGCGACCATTTCCAATGTGTCCGCATCAAACACGCGCACACCACCGGGTTCGTAGTTCGACACGGCAACAAGCGTTCCGTCGTCCGAGATAGCACCGCCAATGGCGTTGCCCGCTTGAACAACGCGGTTCACGATCTGGCGGGTGACGATGTCAACCTTGGTCAGCCCGCCGTCACGGCCAAAGACATAGGCAAAGCGTTCATCGGGCGAATAGACCAGTGAGGCATGGGACAGATCGCCAAAACCTTCAATACGGGCCAGAGCCGCACGGTCGGATTGATCGACCAACAAGACCGAGCCTTTGGCGCGTTCGATCACCAGACCAAGGTCACCGGTCGCGGTGGGTTCCGCCTGCGCGGTGGTTATCATCAATGAGGCTGCAAAGCCGAGTATGAGGTGTTTCATTGTGCCTCCTGTTCCAGCAGGTAGCGGGCAATCCATTCGGCCTCTTCTTCGCTGATCAGGGGCCGCCAGGGGGGCATCGCGGTGTCGGGGATGCCGTCTAGGATGACGCCAGTCAGAACGTCCGCATCGTAGTGATCCAGCGTCTTACTGCGCAGGTCGGGGCCAAGACCGCCCTTCAATGACAACCCGTGGCAAGACCCGCAATCCTGATGCACAAGGCGTTTTAAGGCATTGGGATCAAGGGTGTCGGCCGCGAAGGCAGATGTTGCGATAAGAACGACCGTCGTTAACAAGACCGAATGCGCTGAATGCCGACGTACCGCCGGGCGCTGCGTCACAGCACCATTGGCTGCACCTGGTCTGCGTCCAAGTTTAGCCATGGGCCTGCTCCAAAAGGTCAGCCACCGGTTTTTCCGCATAAAGTGAAACGACGTTGCCAATGATGAAGAGCGTGGGTGCTTTCAAGCCAGCTTCGCGCACATCGGTGGCCAATTTATCCAGTCGTGACACCATCCGGCGTTCGTCTGGCGTAGTTGCCTTGCCAACCGCAAGAACCGGTGTCGAGCCGGGAAGGTTCTCGGTCATCAGGCCCATTGCGATCTGGCCGATATTGGCTACACCCATATAGACCACCAATGTCGAGTCCGGATCGGCCAAACGTTTCCAGTCAAGGTCTAGCACCTTGTCAGCCTGACGATGCCCGGTGACATACTGCACCGACGTAGCCAGCCCGCGATGGGTTAATGGAACACCGGTCGAACAGGATGCGCCCTGTGCTGCAGTAATGCCCGGCGCGTATTCAACAGCGACGCCATGTGCCATTAGAAAAGCCGCTTCTTCCGAGCCGCGACCAAAAATCATCGGGTCGCCGCCTTTCAAACGAGCGACCGTGTACCCGGCGCGGGCTTCTTCAAGCAGGATTTCATTGATGCGGTCTTGTGGAACCGTGTGGCACTTTGGTGCCTTGCCAACCGGGATGAGCCGAGCACCTTCGTTGTGCAAATTCAGAATGTCGGCAGACACCAGCCGGTCATAGACTACCACATCTGCTTCTTGCAGCATCCGCAGTGCACGCAGGGTCATCAGTTCAGGGTCGCCGGGGCCTGCGCCAATCAGAAAAACCTTACCGCTCATGTGCAAACTCGCTTGGTCTGAATGTCATCGAAACCCGGATCTGCCTTGCGCAAAAGGGACGTCGCTGGGCCTGCCGGGCGTGTCATGAAATCAAGTTGGCGCAATCGCGATCCAACCTCCTTGACATAAGTTAAGGAGCGCGGGATTTGCGCCCGCACTCCTTACTTCTTGCCTGTATTTTATTGCGTTAGGGTTCGACGGTGATCATTCCGATCATGTTCTGTGTTTCCCAGTGCGGGCCACACAGGTATTCCTGCGGCCCAGGTGTGAGAAACGTCAAATCAACCGATTCTTCTGGGAACAAACGATCACTTTCCGGTTCGCTGCCTTCCTTCAACAAGACCGAGTGGCTGGTTCTTTTGTCGACGTTCACCCAGCGGACAGTTGTGCCTGCCTTCACGGTCAGCTCGAAGGGGCAGAAATTGTATTTGTACATCAGAACCACTTCGGCGTCCTCAACAGAGGATGAAGGCTGACCAAACAGCTCGACATATCGTTCCTCGGCCTCGGCACACAGTTCTGCGGTCTCATCCGCCAGGACGGGCGCGGCAATAAGCAGTAACGCGGGAAGAAGGTGTTGGGGTTTCATCGTCCAAGTCTCCTCTTCTTGGTGGAAGGGGCCGGATCGACCGGCCCCTGTCTTTTATTGTTTGACCACGTTGATGAACGCGCTGTCGTCATCCAGTGCAAGGCTGGTATCCAGCGTGACGTGGTGGAACCTTGCGGCGGCAAAGTCATCGTGAATGGCAAAGCCGACTGTGTAGGTTTGACCGGGTTCAAGCGGGACGTCTCCTGGCGCGCCCGAGTTCAGCGGACGGCTGAAGACCACTGTCCAGATGCCCGCATCAAGGCTGGCCGAGGCGGCGATTTCACCGTCATTGACCACACGCTGTTCCAGCAAATAGCCGTTGGTGGCGTTGCCGTCGGCGTAGACACGCATCAGGTCAAGATAGGTGCCATCGGCCAGGTACTGCTCGATCTGTTCCGCAGCCTGCAGCTTGTCCCAGCCACCCAGCGCCTTGCCACGGCGGCCTTTGACTTCGACCTCGGTCCGGCTTTCGCTGATGTATTTGGTCACAGTGTCCTGTGCGGTCAGACGGCCCGAGACATCTGCGTTGGCGGCAATCGCATCCGCGCCCGGATCAAACGGCATATACGAGTTGTCGGCATGGCACGACGCCCAGCAACCAACCTGTTCCCCAAGCTCAATACCGGTGCCTGTAATCATCATAGCCACCTTAATCTGGTTGTCGGGGTCCATCTTGCCGCCGTCCACAAACGGGGCAGGGCTGTGACCCGCATCCGGCCATTGCAGGCGGATGTACAGGTTTTCGTCGTCATGTGCAGCTTGAACGGTTGCATCGATCACACCGCGTTTTCCGGGGATCGGAGTAGGTTCAAGATCCCCGCCTGCAACGATCTTGTTGCCAATCGCGTCCAACTCAGCAGCGTGACAGGTGGTACACTTGTCGCCGCCCTTGGTCAGCGGGCGCGCGCCACCATGCGATTTTCCGTTCTGAACCCATTCGAATGAGGCTTGTCCGGGATAGAACAGTTTCATATCCGCACCGGGGACAGCGGCCCAATCGATGTTAGTGCCGACATCGCTGCCACCACCTCCTGCCGGGGCAGCGGCCTCTTCACCGGCGGCCTTGGCGCGTTCCTCGGCAACAGCCGCGTCGACGGCTGCAGCAATCTGTGCTTGAACCGATTCCAGCTGTGCCTGTTTCGCAGCCTTTTCGGCCTCGGCTTCTGCCGCTTCTTTGGCTTGGACACGTTCAAGGCTGGCCAGATATTCCGGTGGGATCTGACGGATAAATGCCGGATTGGGTGCTTCCAGTTCTTCAAGATACTCGTCTGACGCGCGATCACGGATGTTGGAGTGTGCAATCCCTTTGTGGCAGTCGATACAGGTTTGACCACTTTCCATCGCATTCAGGTGCTGTTGACGGGCACGGGGTTTTTGAAATTCCGGCATCATCGATTCAAAATCGTGACAGTTGCGGCATTCGCGCGAATCGTTGGCCTTCATTCGCTCCCATTCGTTCATTGCCAGATGAATGCGCTTGGCCTCAAACTTTTCTGGTGTGCTGATCGAGCCGACCGCTTTGCCGTACAATTCTCTGGTTGCCTTGACTTTGCGGATCATCTTGTGCGTCCAGTCCTTCGG
Organism: Ruegeria sp. BHSB064; assembly: GCF_059613205.1. Lineage (NCBI taxonomy): Bacteria > Pseudomonadati > Pseudomonadota > Alphaproteobacteria > Rhodobacterales > Roseobacteraceae > Ruegeria > Ruegeria sp. BHSB064. The sequence continues at coordinate 37,197 of NZ_JBXWSB010000007.1, read as the reverse complement.
GACGTGACAGTCCGAACAGACAGCCCCCACGCCAGACCGGTTCACGTCGTGAATCGTACCTTTGTACTCTTCGTAAACATAGTCCCGCATTTCGTGGCAGGACAGGCAGAAGGGTTCTGTATTTGTGGCTTCTACGACGGTGTTGAACCCGCCCCAGAAGATGATGCCGCCTACAAAGGCTGCGGCGATCCCGGCAACTGGCATTCCCCACAGGAAATACCGGCGCCAGATTGGTTTTTTCTTTTCCGGTTCGGAGGTCATATCGGGCTCCGTTTTGGCTTTCTAGACTGGCGCGGCGTGTCAAACCGGCGCGTTTGGCTGAGGGGAAACAAAGAAAGGGCGGGCGAGGGGCCCGCCCTTTCCGGTGTTGGTTGCGAACCCGTCAGGTGACGTGGTTCGACCGGTTGTAGACGTTGAACTTGCCGGTCGGGGCAAACAGGCCCTTCACGCGGCCAATCTCTTCCAGCGTCTTGGCGTCGAAGATCACGATCTCACCGTTTGGTTCTTTCGAGGTCGATCGGTTCCACTTGGAAACCCAGACCTCAGAACCGTCCTGGTTGAACTCGAAGTGGACGGCGACATTGCCTTCCTCTTCGGTGATCTGGATCGTTTTCACGATCTCACCGGTTGCCTTGTCGATAACCTGCACCGATTGCTGAATTTCAGGCTCAGGGTGCTTGGTCTGGTCAGCCCAGATGTAGTCCGAGGTCGGGTGTGTCCGGATAAACAGACCGGGTCCGTCGGTTTCCACCTCATAGCAGGTTTTCCATGCCTGATCCGGGTGACCTTCGGGGTCGTTGCCCCACACAGTAACCGTGCCTTCACCCAGGTGGGTCGTCCCGGCAACAGGACCGCAATTCGGGTCTTCCCAGTTCGCGCCCGGGCCTGGGTGCGGCAGCGGCGCGGTGTCGATCATGGCTTCCAGCTTGTGGGTCTGGGTGTCAACAACAACCATCTTGTTCGACGCGTTTGCGGCGATCTGGAAGAACCGGCCAGTCGGATCAAAGAACCCGTCATGCAGGAATTTGGCGCTGTCGATCTTGTCGATCCGCAGATTGTCCAGATCGGTATAGTCGACCTGCCAGAGCTGACCGAGTTCCTTCACGGCAACAATCCATGTGGGCTCGTTCGGGGTGGTGTAGATGGCGGCCACGCGGCTTTCTTCCACATAGTCCCCGTCTACGTTTACACCGCGGGTTGAGACAACCTTTTTCGGCTCCATGGTTTCCGCGTCAACGATGGCGAAATGCGGGGGCCAGTATCCACCACCAATGACGTATTTACCATCGCCCGATACGGCTACGTCGCGAGCGTCATAGGCGATCTTGACCTCGGCCACGAGCATGTTCTCAGGGTTCTGCCACAGGTCGATCTTGGTCATCTTGCCGTCGCGGCCCATGGTGTACCAGAAGCGGCCCGGGTTTTCCGGCTCTTCCAGTTTGTGGTGCTCGGATGCTTTCAGAACGTGCACCGCGTAGCCCGTCGGAATATGCGCCAGCACTTCCTTGGTGTCGCCGTCGATCACGGCCACCTTGCCGACGTCACGTTCGATGACCACGAAAAAGTTTTCCCAGTTGCGGCCATGCAGCGGCTCGGTGGGGTAATCCTCGGGTTCGACATAGACTTTGCGGGTCGCCATCATCTGCTCAAGCGACATCTCGGGCGGCTTGGGCGGCTCCATCTGGATATAGGTCGCCATATCGCGGATTTCGTCCTCGGACATAACGTCCGAGAAGTTGTTCATCCCGCCTTCGGTCCCCCAGGCGATGATCTTTTCAAGCCGTTCCTGACCCAGTTTCAGGGTGCCGGATTCGGTGACGGTTCCATCGGCGTTTTTGGTTTCCACCAATGGCTCAAGGCTTTTGCCCGTCGCCCCTTTGCGCAATACGCCGTGACAACCGGCGCAACGCTCAAAGTACAGTTGTTTCGATGATTCAAAGGCTTCCTTGCTGAGAGTTGGCTCTTCGGCAAAGGTCGGAGCAGCGACGCTGCCCAACAACATTGCCAATCCGACCCCCAATGCGCGGCCAGTTTTGTTGTAGCTGATTCCAAGTGACATGATCACTCTCCATTTGCGTGGTGAGGCAAGATAGAGACTGCGCCATCACAGGGATGCCATCCTTGACCAAAGTCAACGGCAAGGATGCAAACTGAGACTTCTGAGCAAAAAGCGAACGGTTGAAGCGCCAGTAAAACTTGAGATTTTCGCGCATGTTTTTGGATGTCTTGATTTCGGTTAAGGCCGGGCAACACCTGCTGGGATAGAGCTTGCTGAACGACAAGCGAGGCTATGGAGAGCGGGCATGGCATCCGTGATAACACGCGTTTTCAGTGAAGGTTTTCGTGTCTTTTTCCTTTTGGCAGGTCTTTACGGTGTGTTCGCAGGGGTGGCCTGGGGCGCGTGGTTGGCTTCGCTGGACGGCCTTTTGCCGTTTTGGGATCAAAGCTATGCCATGCCACCGGTCATGTGGCACGCGCATGAAATGATCTTTGGATATGCGACCGCGGCCTTGGGCGGGTTTTTCCTGACCGCTGTTCCGAATTGGACGGGCGCCCCCGAAGCACGGGCCCGCTTTATTACCGTAGTCGCGTTGCTCTGGATTGCCGGGCGGCTTGCCGTTTGGTTTTCAGGGTCGTTATCGCCTTTGCTCGTGGCCGTCTTGGATCTGAGTTTTGTACCAATTCTGGCGCTAAAAGTTGCGAGCCAGTTGATCTGTCGACCCAAGCCGCAAAACATGGTCTTTTTGTATCTTCTGGGGTTGATCTGGGTCGCCAATCTGATGGTTCATCTGGAATGGATCGGTGTAACCGCTGATACATTGAACACAGGGGTGCGGGCAGGGTTGCTTGCTCTTTGCTCGATGATTGCGATTCTGGGCGGTCGGATCACGCCGGCTTTTACCCGCAATGCAATGAAGCGTGCGGGGCAGCCAGAAGCGTCCTGGCCTGTTTCTGTACCGCAGCTGGACAAAGCGGCGATGATCCTGGCCCTGCTTTTGCCTTTGCTCGTGCTGACGCTGGGAACAAGCCTGGTAGCAGGTGTTGTCGCTCTGGTGTTGGGCTGTGTTCAACTAGTGCGTATGGCGCGTTGGAGAGCGGGATGGGCTATGCGTCAACCAATCCTTCTGGCTTTGTTTTTGGGCCTCGGAATGTTGGCTCTTGGACTGGTTCTCTGGGGGCTGGCAGCTATCGGCATTGGCAACGAGATTGGTGCGATTCACCTTCTGGGGATCGGGTGCGTGGGTGGCATGACCCTTGCAGTCATGAGCCGTGCCGCCCTGGGCCACAGTGGCCGCCCTCTTGTTGCACCGTCTCCGATGGTGGTTGCTTATGGGCTTATGGCAGCTGCGGCTTTAGTGCGTTGGTTGGGCTCAGAGCTGACAGGCGGCTATATGACCGCCATGTTGATGGCTGACGGCCTTTGGATTGCAGCTGTTGGGCTGTATGTCATTGCGATGTGGCCTGCCCTGACAGGGCCACGGGTGGCAAAGGCGATTTGAGACCTAGTATTCGGAAATCAGTGGACGCTCATTCTTTATGTGGCGCGAGACAAGAGCGCGTGCGCGCCTGCCTTTTTCAGGGATTTGCCTTGCGGGTTGTGGGACGTAATTCGGTTGTGCAAGCTCTGGAAACAGTTCGAAGATCTCGTCGCGCGCGTCCAACGGAATACTGGCTAACGCCTGCGCACCGGTAAAAAGGCTCTCGGAAGGGGCACCCTCGGCATAGATGATCTCGTGCTGATCAAATAGAATATGAAAATAGACGACGTCTTGCGCCGTCATATCCGGTTCTATGCCAGGAATGCCCACCAGTTTGTGGGCCGGAACCAGAACTTCCGCGCTGTCAAACATACGAACGGCGATGGGTGAACGAAGCATCATCCGATGTTGTGGCGAGACCAAGAGGTCCCGTTCCGGCAGAGCTTTTCCAAGGCTTCCAGCTGCTATCCGAATGGGCAGAAGTTTTGGATGCGTGGTCAATTCAGTTGCATCCATCACACGCGAACCAATCCAGCGGATTTCTTGCGGCCCGTTGTCGGCTGTTAGCACAAAATCACCGACACTCAGATCTTCGATGGAAACCGGACCATCCGGTGTCGTGATCCGTGTTCCGGCCACGAAGCAGGGGACATCTACAATCGCGGTTGGGTCTGATGTGTCCGGTGCGTTGGTCGGTGTAACGTTTGACCTGACAAAGGAGTAATTCGTTCCGGGGACCAGCGGTTCTGATGTAATGTATCCGACCAGATTACCTTCAACTTCAACCCTAAAGACATCGATGGTTCCGCCACCCGGTTTGCTGAGGCTGTAGGATTCCTCGAGATAGATCGCACCGGAATCTATCGTGACAGAACCATCAAGGTTGGTCACAACACCGGTCTGGGTCAGGTCATCGCCAAATTCGTTATTGAACCGATCGCCGTTAAAGTCTGTTCCATTGTCTGGGTCGCCATTCACCAGCGTGCCGCCAGCCGCGTCAGTGACATCAAAAACCCTTCGGTCAGTCGCGGCGTCGTAGGTCCCCGAAAGCGTGATCGTACCAGTGTTAAAACCGGTAAAGTTCACTGAAATGACCCCCGGCACATAGCCGATATAGGAATAGTTCGCCATCGATTAACCCGTAACTATTTACTGCTGATCCGAAGCGTTGATGCACTCTTCGGCTACTCTCACGCGATACCAATTAACATTGTGTGATTTTAAGTCAATTTCAGGGCGCTATTTGGGTGCCCATAAAGAACTTTAGAAACATGATCGCGTCACATCCAACGTCTTGACTTTCGTTAAGGCACGGATGCGCGCCACCCGCCATGCTGACAACACTAGCTAATCTGCGCAAAGGAGAGCGCGATGCGAGAAGTCATGACAAAGAGCATGGCTCGCAACATTTTCTATGGCGGGTCACTGTTCTTCATCCTCATCTTTCTGGCCCTATCGGCCCATTCGCACCTGTATATCGTCAATTCGGAAAACGCCGCCAAGCTTGATGAAAGCGTGGTGCGTGGCAAGCATGTTTGGGAAAAACACGCCTGTATCAATTGCCACACGATCCTTGGGGAAGGGGCCTACTACGCTCCTGAAGTTGGTAATGTGATGACCCGTTGGGGCGTGCTGGACGACCCGGAATCGGCCTTTGAAACCCTAAAAGGCTGGATGGAAGCACAGCCGACCGGCATTCCCGGTCGCCGACAGATGCCCAATTTCAACCTAAGCGACGAAGAGATCCGTGATCTGGCGAACTTCCTGATCTGGACGGATAATATCGACGCTCAGGGCTGGCCGCCCAACGAGGCAGGCTGAGAAAGGGAACGGAGCAATGAAATACGAAACCCAAAAAATCGCCTATGCCTACTTTGCGGTAGCCATGGCCCTGTTCGCGATACAGGTGATTGGCGGCCTTCTGGCCGGTTTCATCTATGTATTCCCGAACTTCCTGAGTGAGCTTCTGCCGTTCAACATCGTGCGGATGCTACACACCAACTCACTGATCGTTTGGCTGCTGCTGGGCTTTTTCGGCGCGGCCTATTTCCTGATCCCCGAAGAATCCGAGCGCGAGATTCATTCACCCACGCTGGCCTATCTGCAACTGATCATTCTTGTGGTCGGTACATTGGGTGTGGTCGTAACCTATGTCTTCAACCTGTTCGAAGGGAACTGGCTGCTGGGTAAAGAGGGCCGCGAGTTCCTGGAACAACCCAAATGGGTCAAGGCGGGTATCGTCGTGGCTGCGCTGATGTTCCTTTACAACGTGTCGATGACCGTTCTGAAGGGCAAAAAGACCGCCATTACCAACATCCTTCTGTTGGGTCTGTGGGGTCTGGCGCTGCTGTTTTTGTTTGCCTTCTACAATCCGGGCAACCTGTCCCTGGACAAGCAATACTGGTGGTATGTTGTCCACCTGTGGGTGGAAGGCGTATGGGAGCTGATCATGGCTTCGATCCTGGCCTACCTGATGCTGAAGCTGACCGGTGTGGACCGTGAGATCGTCGAGAAATGGCTGTATGTCATTGTCGCCGCCGCGTTGTTCTCTGGCATCCTTGGCACGGGGCACCACTATTACTGGATCGGTACGCCTGCATACTGGCAGTGGATCGGGTCGATCTTCTCGAGCCTCGAGGTGATCCCGTTCTTTGCGATGATGGCCTTTGCCTTTGTCATGGTCTGGAAGGGCCGTCGTGACCACCCGAACAAGGCCGCGCTGCTGTGGTCGTTGGGCTGTGCCACGCTTGCCTTCTTTGGTGCCGGTGTCTGGGGCTTCCTGCACACGTTGCACGGGGTGAACTACTATACCCACGGCACGCAGATCACTGCAGCACACGGTCATCTGGCCTTCTACGGTGCCTATGTCTGCCTCAACCTGGCGATCTTCACCTACGCGATGCCAATCCTGAAGAACCGTGATCCGTACAATCAGGTGCTGAACATGGGTTCGTTCTGGCTGATGACCAGCGGCATGGTCTTCATGACCTTTGTCCTGACCTTCGGCGGTACCGTGCAAACACACATGCAGCGCGTGGTCGGTGACTACTTCATGGACGTACAGGACCAAATCGCAGTCTTCTACTGGATGCGTCTTGGTTCCGGTGTGGTCGTCGTTCTTGGCGCGCTGCTGTTCATCTACTCGATCTGGGTCCCCCGGAAAGAGGTCATTGAACCCGGCGCAGCCGAAACTCCTGCGGAGTGATGGATATGGACGGCTCCATGAAACTGAATGAGGGGGCGGCGAACGCCCCCTTCTACCTGCCCCAAGGCGATGAATGCGATGTATTCACCGCCGCGTATAACAACGATCTGCCGGTTCTGCTGAAAGGGCCGACAGGATGCGGCAAGACACGGTTTGTGGCCCATATGGCCGCCAAACTTGGCCGCCCGCTTTATACTGTAGCTTGCCATGACGATCTTGCTGCAGCCGATCTGATCGGGCGCTACCTGCTGAAGGGCGGTGAGACCGTCTGGGTCGATGGCCCCCTGACTCGGGCGGTGCGCGAAGGCGCGATCTGCTACCTCGACGAGGTTGTCGAGGCCCGCAAAGACGTCACCGTAGTGCTGCACCCGTTGACAGATGATCGGCGTATCTTGCCAATAGATCGTACGGGTGAGGAACTTGAAGCCGCGCCCGGCTTTATGCTGGTTGCTTCCTACAACCCCGGATACCAGAATATCCTGAAAACCCTGAAACCCTCGACCCGGCAGCGGTTTATCTCGCTCGAGTTCGACTTCCCATCTCCTGATATGGAGGCCGAGGTTGTCGCCCAGGAAAGCGGTCTGCCGCTGGAACGGTGCAAGCCGTTGATCCGGCTGGCGAACAAGCTGCGCGGGCTAAAGGGGCAGGACCTTGAGGAAGGCGTTTCCACCCGTCTGGTTGTCTATGCTGCGACACTGATTGCACAGGGCATGTCCACCGACCGCGCCATCCTTGCCGCGATGATCGAACCTCTGACCGATGACGAGGATATCAAACGCGGGCTCCTCGATCTTGTCACGGCTGTCTTTGGGTGAGGCCGGCCAATGGTCAAGATCGACTTTGAGCCATGGGAACCCGAAGAAACGATCGGGAAACTGTGGCACACCCTTGCCAGTCGCCTTGATGCACCTGAGGTGCATGATGGAGCCGCGGTCGACCTGTCACAGGTCGCGGGGCGACTGGCCGTTCTCTTCCGAGGACTCGGGGGTAGCCCGGGCGTAGAATTGCGCCCGGTCTCACCCGAGGTTTCGCGTCACCGTCTCAGTTGGCGTCGGCGTTTGGCGACCGAGGTCGAACTGATGCCCCGCGCGTCGTTTGACGGCGAAGTGCTGCGCCTGCCGGACCGGCTGGCCGTCTTCCCGGCGCGTGAAGCAAATGGTGCGCTTTATGTTTGGCTTGCTGCCGCTGCGGCCCATGCCGGAACCCGTATCGAGGAAAACGATCCACTACGCGCTGACCTGCGTGCCCTGGTTGCTTCCCGTGACATGGTCGCGGCGACTCTGGAGAACGCCCCCGGGTTACGTCCGCTCTACGATGAACTTTGCAAAGGCGTTCTGCATCATCGCGACGTTCCCGACCTGCCTCCGGATGAGGCGGCAGTTGAAGAGCTCGTCCGTTATATGCTGGGTGAGTCCGCCCCTCTGTCGCCGAAAGCCGAACTATTCTTGACGCTGGACGACGAACTGATTGCCCCACGCGGGTATCAGAGCTTCCGCCCGGTTCCCCTGTGGCCTGACTTGCGGGCGGTTGGGTTTTCCGAGCATAACGAGGTGGAAAACCCTGAGACAGAAGGCGAACCAGAAGAGTCTGGCGAAAAAACCCACCGGGCTCGACGCAGGAAGTCCGATCAGGCCGAGCGCAGCGACAGTTTCATCCTGCACAAATTCGAAGCGATCCTCAGCTGGGCCGAGTTTCTGAATATCAATCGCCGCATCGACGACGATGACCCAGACAACGCCAAGAAAGCCGCTGACGATCACGAAGAGATCGGTTTGGGTCAGATCTCAAAAGCGCCACCAACCAAGCTGAAACTGCATCTGGACCTTGCGCCAGAGGATGTGAACCGCGAGCGCTTGTCTGGCCGTATACTTTACCCCGAATGGGATGTGCGCACTGGTCAATACCTGCCAGATCACGTCAACGTGCTACTGTCCGACGCTGAAATCGGCGAGGACGCGGCAGAATTTGGTAAGGACCCTGCAACAGCCCGCCGTATCCGTGCCGTGAAACGCCAGTTCGAGGCCCTGCGCCCCGGTCGGGTGATGACACGCGGCCATCTGGACGGAGACCAACTGGACATCGAAGCCGCGGTGCGGGCACAGGCTGATCGGATGGCAAGTGGCGAAGGAAACGAGCGCGTCTGGATGCAATCCCGCCCTGAGGCCCGCGATCTGGCGGTGTCGATTCTGCTGGATGTCAGCCGATCGACCGAAAGCGCAGTGACAGGTCGCGCGGTGATTGACATTGAGCGTGAGGCTTTGGCCGCGCTGGCCTGGGGCCTGAATGCCTGCGGCGATGATTTCGCCATCCACGCCTTTAGCTCGCTGAAACGTCAGCGTGTATACGTACAGCGCTGCAAGCGGTTCGACGAGCCGATGGGACGCACCGTCGAACAGCGCATCGCCTCGCTACGACCAGGCCACTATACGCGCCTTGGCGCTGCGATCCGCCATTGCTCCGCTGATCTGGCAGAGCAATCCCGTAAACGCCGCTTGCTGTTGGTGATCACAGATGGCAAACCCAACGATCTCGATCACTACGAAGGCCGTCACGGTATCGAAGACACCTGCATGGCGGTGCGCGAGGCGCGCCGCGCCGGTCAATCAGTGTTTGGTGTTACCATCGATAAGACCGGCAAAAGCTGGTTCCCGCGCATGTTCGGGCAGGGCGGCTTTGCGGTTATTCCCGATCCACATCGCCTGACCATGGCCCTTCCGCAAATCTACCGTCAACTGGTCGGAGCATGAGCGAAACCACTCTGATCGACGAGCTTCCGGGTGAGTTGCTGATGTGGGTTCTGATCATCTCGGAGCTTTTGGTCTTCGGCGCGGGCCTGATCGCCTTCATGTGCGTGCGACTGACCGATCCGACTGGCTTTGCCGAAGCACAGTCCCATCTCTATCGCACCGGCGCTGCCTTGAACACTGCGGTGCTGGTTACGTCAGGTTACCTTGCCGCGCAGGCTCTGCTCTGGCGCCGCGCCGCGGAACGGTTCAAGGCACGGATTGCTCTCGTGGCTGCGGCTGCGCTGGGGGTTGTATTCCTTGTTATCAAAGGTGCGGAATACGCAGGAAAGGCAGCGCAGGGTATCACCTATGAAACCCACCCTTTCTTTTTGTTCTATTACCTGCTGACCGGTTTTCACGCCGCCCATGTTCTTGCCGGGGTCGGAATACTCCTCTTGGTGGCTTGGCGTGACGATCCGCGAAACATCGAAGCAGGCGCACAGTTCTGGCATATGGTCGATCTGGTCTGGATCATGCTGTTCCCAGTGATCTACTTGCTGGGGTAAATCGATGCCCACGACTTCATCTTTTAACAAATACTCCCGCCGGAGGCTCCCGAACGCACTCACACGCGCGTGGTTTAGCCTTTTAGCGCTCAGTGTCGTATCTGCGCTGCTGACCCTGTTGCACTTTGCGCCCAAAGTCGTTGGCGCAGGTATTCTAATTCTCGCACTACTCAAGTGCCGCATCATCCTCGCGCAGTATCTCGACCTTGCGACCAGCCCGGCCTGGTTGCGCGGGTTTTCCATTGTGCTGACAGGCTTTGCGGTAATCATATTAATCCTTTACGTGATCTGAAAAAAAGTGCCGCCCCGGAGGGCGGCAGTCTTTCAAGCAAAGGGGTGCTTTGAATTACTGTGCGGCCATTGGCATCCGCGCAATCTGGCAGCGTTGCCACAGGGCTGACAGCGCACCAACCAGGTGGTCGATATCCTCGTCTGTATGAACAGGCGACGGTGTGATCCGCAACCGCTCGGTGCCTTTGGGAACGGTGGGATAGTTGATGGGCTGGATGTAGATGCCGAATTCTTCCAATAGCGTATCCGAAATGAACTTACATTTCACCGGATCGCCAACCATCACCGGGATGATGTGACTTGGGTTGGGCAAATGCGGAATGCCTTCGGCATCCAGCCGCGCCCGAACCTGCGCTACCCGTTGTTTTTGCAAGTCACGTTCCGTGCTCGATCGCTTCAAATGCTGGATCGAGGCCGCAGCCCCGGCCGCAATCGATGGCGGCAATGCGGTGGTGAAGATGAACCCGCTGGCAAAGCTGCGCACGAAATCGCACAGCGCGGCAGAGGCAGCGATATACCCGCCCACCACACCAAAAGCCTTACCCAGCGTACCTTCAATAACGGTCAGACGATCCATCAACCCTTCGCGTTCGGCAATGCCGCCTCCGCGCGGACCATAGAGGCCAACGGCGTGTACTTCGTCCAGATATGTCATCGCGCCGTATTTGTCGGCCAGATCGCAAATCTCTTTGATCGGGGCAATGTCGCCATCCATAGAATAAACCGACTCGAAGGCGATCATTTTGGGCGCGTTGGTGTCAGCGGCGGCCAGTTTGGTTTCCAGATCCTGAAGGTCGTTGTGTTTCCAGATCACCTTCTGCGCCCGTGAGTGGCGAATGCCTTCGATCATCGAGGCATGGTTCAACGCATCAGAGAAAACTATCAGACCCGGGATTTTCGCAGCCAGCGTCCCCAACGCGGCCCAATTTGAAACATAACCCGAGGTAAACAGTAGCGCCGCTTCTTTGCCATGCAGATCAGCCAGTTCAGCCTCAAGTACCACATGGTCATGGGTGGTGCCTGAAATGTTGCGGGTTCCACCTGCTCCAGCACCGCAGCGATCCAACGCATCGTGCATGGCGGTGATCACCGAGGGGTGCTGACCCATGCCCAGATAATCGTTCGAACACCAGATTCGAACGTCCCGCTGAACCGGTCCATCCGTCTGCCGCGCGTTTGGAAACGCGCCGCAATGTCGTTGTAAATCGATGAAAACCCGATAGTTGCCTTCATCTTTTAAAGTGTCGAGGCTCTGGCTGAAAAATCGCTCGAAGTCCATCTGACATGCTCCCCGGATAACTGGCTTTGAGCTGAATTTAAGTCAGTCGACTTGGTCGTGACATGACAATTGTCAAGTTTCGGCGCAAGAATAGGGCTGGCAACACTAAGCGTGCTTTGGCATAGCTTTGCCCAGGGATGATAACCCGGGGTCGGCCCGGAACGGACTAACAGGGGGATGCCTGCATGTCGCATGAGGCTCAGAAGGCAATCGCACGCCAATCACTGCTGTTGCGCAGCCTGCCCGAGCAGCATGTCGATACATTGTTGCGGCAGGCCGTCTGGCGGCAATATGACCGGGGCGAAACGATTTTTCTTCAAGAGGAAGAAGCCAAAGCCGTTCACGTCGTTCTGGCCGGTTGGGTCAAGCTGTTCCGGGTTACGCCTACGGGCGCAGAAGCGGTCGTCAGCGTTTTCACGCGCGGCGACAGTTTTGGTGAGGCCGTGGCCCTTCGGGATGTGCCGTACCCAGTCTCGGCCGAAGCAGTGTCACCCTGCGAAGTGATGCACATTCCCAGCCCGGTATTGTTGTCGCTGATGCGGGAAGACGCAGAGATAGGTGTCTCGATTCTGGCATCCACCTTTACACATCTGCATTCGCTGGTTGCGCAACTTGAGCAGCTTAAGGCGCAAACTGGTGCGCAACGCGTTGCCGAATTCCTGCTTAACTTATGTGAGATCGAAAGCGGTGCATGCGAAGTGGAGCTGCCTTACGACAAGATGTTGATTGCCGGACGCCTGGGAATGAAACCCGAAAGCCTGAGCCGCGCGTTTTCACGTTTGAAATCTGTGGGTGTCAAGATTAACAGAAACCATGCCGATATCGCGGATATCGATGTTTTGCGCGACTATGCGGAAAGCGACCCGAGCGAGAGGTAACTGCACCCGAATGCCGCTTTTCGATCAACTGCGCTCGGGCTAGAGCCGGGTACAGTTTACTCAGTCGTACGCTGTCCAAAAAAAAATCGAACACCTTGAAAATGCAAAAGTCGGAACGAATTTGCGTGGAATCTGGGGCTTTCCTGCCGAAACCGCAGATTGGGCCGTCTGGAAGACTATCCGGCCTCTTTTTCCACCGGAGCAATGTTTGAGCCAGCCCGTCTGACCATAGCTTTGGGTCTTAACGAAAGCTCTCCTGGTTGGTCGGTGATTGATTAGCCCGATGGGGTCACCCTCAGATCAGCAGCGTCGACAGGATCGGGAAATAACTGAGCAAAAGCAGAACCAATGCCACCGCGATCAGGAAAGGCCAGAGCGATCTGAGGATTGAGCCCGGTGTTGTACCACTCATCGATGAGGCAATGTAGAGGCCGATTCCGACAGGCGGGGTCAGCAAACCGAGGACCAGGTTCAGACAGGCTACAATACCAAACTGGTACGGGCTGATGTCATAGGACCCGGTTGCAATGGGCAGCAGGATAGGTGTGATCAGGATAATCGCTGCAATACCGTCGATCACCATTCCCACCAACAAAAGCGCCAGATTCACGATCAGCAGAAATACAAAGGGGTTCGAGGTGACGGAAGTGATCAGCCCGGCCAGGTGCTGTGGTATCTCTTCGTAGATGATGACCCAGCCAAACACACTGGCGGCGGCGATCATGAAGAGGATCATCGAGGCATTGGCGGCGGTGCGTTTGAACATCTCGGCCAGGTTTTGCGGTTTCAGATCGCCGTAAACCAGCCAGCCCACAAGAAAGGCGATTAGGGACGCAACCGCCGCGGACTCGGTGGGCGTAGCGATCCCGAACAAGATGCCGCCGATGATCGACAGCGGAATCAGCAGGGCCGGAGCGGCGCTGATCAGGGACCGGATGGCCTCGGCTCGTGTCATCCAGCGGCCTTTGGGAAATTGTTGCTGCCACCCGATCAAGGTGATGACCAGCGCGAAAGCACCAGCTAGGATCAGGCCCGGCAAAATACCAGCAATGAACATATCTCCGATGGGGATCTGGGCCAGAACCCCAAAGATTACAAACATCATCGATGGTGGAATAACCGGGGCCAACAATCCTCCGGCGGCAGTTGTCGCGGCGGCAAAGCCTTTGTCGTAGCCTTCTTCATCCATTGCTGGCACCATGGCCCGCGACATCACAGCGATCTGTGCAGTGGCCGAGCCGATGATCGCCGCCATGAACATATTGGCCAGCAGGTTGATATAGGCCAAACCACCACGAAACCCGCCGACAAACACCCGCGCCAAAGCGACGAGGCGTCGGGTCATGCCGCCTTCGTTCATAAGCTCTCCGGTCAGCATAAACAGCGGAATAGCGAGAAGACCGTAGTTCTCAAGCCCCCCGAACATTTTCTGCGCGAAGCTGTCATAAAGAACTGTGTTGCCGCTTTCCCAGATGTACCAGATGGCCGTGATGGCCAGTACAATTGCCACAGGTACAGACAAGAGCAGGGTGGTCAGAAAGACGATGGGACTCATGGTTGCGATCCCTTCGCGGGGGCGGTCAGCAGGTGCATGGTGGAATGCAAAGTTGCACCAAGTGCAAACAGCCACATGACAAGCCAGAACAGGTATTTTGGCAGGCCCAGGGTCAGTGTCGGTTCGGCATAGATGAAGTTGAATGTCTGGCCCTGAAAGGCGGTGGTGTCAAAGCCGCTGCGGGCGATGTCCAGCGGCAGGAACCAGCGCCAGCAGAACCACAGCATCGCAAGTGAAAAGGCGAAAACAACCACATCGACTGCCTTGCGGATCAGCCGCTTCGCTTGGTCTGGAACGTTGTCTGAGAGAATGGAAATCGACACGGAACTGCGATGATGCAACGCGGCAGATGCCCCCAGGAAAGTCATCCAAACCATGGCATAAATTGCCAGTTCATCGACCCAGAACAGGGCATTGCCCGCCGTGCGGGTGACGACATTCAGCAAAATCAAAATCGTTGTGCAGACCGCCAAAAAGGCAGCGCACCACAATTCGACCCGCGCCAAGCCAGCCGACAGCCGATACAACATCGCCGTTCCCCTGTGAAAAAGGGCGCAGGATCGACCTGCGCCCTTTCCGTCATGCCGTTTTCGTTATTTTGTTTCTGCCGCAGTCTGCCGCAAAGCGTCAAGGGAAGAGGTCTTCTCGGACCAGATCCCGTTCCACTCTTCAATCGCGTCGCCAAAGAACGAGGCGTCAACTTTCTTGTAGGCCTTGCCCGTACCCTCGATCTGCTCCAGCCATTTGGCATCGTTTTCGACATAGGCGTCGATGGTGCTGTCGACATGTTTGGCCATCAACTCGGCAATCATTGCCCTGTCTTCATCCGACAAACCAGCCCAGACCTTGGCAGAAACCAGACCAACCATCGGGAACATCATGTGATCCGACTGCACGATGGTGTCGGCGTGTTCATAGTATTTCAGAACCCAGATCAGCTCGGCATCCATATCGATGGCGTCTACCTGACCATTGGCCAGCGCATCATAGACCGCTGGCAAAGGCATCGGAGTGGGTGCTGCACCCACCGCGTTGTAGAAGTCGAGGATCGGCGTGAAGGGCGTGATCCGCAGCTTGAGGCCAGACAGGTCCGCAGCAGATGAAACATCGCCCCTACTGACGATCTGGCGCAATCCGGCCATTCCGTAACCCAGGCCAACAACTCCAACTTGTCCCGGTAGCGGTTCCAGCATGGATTTGGCGGTGTCAGACCGAAGGATCCGACCTGCGTGCCCAATGTCATCTGCAAGATAAGGCGCATAAAACGCCCCCAGCTCAGGCGCGCGGTTCGAAACTTCGGCCACCGTCATGAAAGCCATGTCCAACGCGCCGGTCTGCAATTGCTGCAGCATTTCAGCTTCGTTCCCCAGCTGACGGGCCGGGAAAACCGACACCGAATGCGTGCCACCACTGGCTTCGTTCAGCTCAGCCCCAAACGCCTCGGCGGCTTTGGTCCAGATATGGGGTGGCGGTGTGATCAGGCCTAACCGGAACTCTTCGGCCTGAGCGGCGACGGATGACATCGCCAGCACAGCCGCAGAAGCGGCGATTTTTGCAAAGTGTTTCATGACTTCCCCTGTTTGAACTTATTTTACAACGTGACCCAACCCTCGGGCGGTTCCTTGCCCGGATGCACCGCCTGACAGTTAGGGCAGGTGCGGTCTTCTTCCGAGGCATAGAACTTCTGATAGACCGGAGGCAGGTCATCAACGATGGACTTTAGCTGCATTTCCGAACGATGCACCAGTGATCCGCACTCAAAACAATACCATTCTATGGCATCCAGCTCACCCGTCTGGCGTTTCGGTTCGATTACAAGCCCGATCGAGCCTTCCTGAGGGCGTTGCGGCGAATGGCGCACATGTGGAGGCAGCAGGAAAACCTCACCCTCGCGGATCGGAACGTCATAGAATTCCTCTCCGTCAAAGATTTTCAGCACCATGTCGCCTTCCAGCTGATAGAAAAACTCTTCGACGGGGTCGTCATGATAATCCGTCCGCTTGTTCGGCCCACCAACAACAGTGACCATCAAATCTGCGTCTTCCCATACCTGACGATTGCCCACAGGTGGCTTGAGCAGATGGCGGTGTTCGTCGATCCAGGCCTTAAAGTTGAACGCTTTCAGTTTTGACATGTCCCACTCCCTATTCCTGAAAGTTTGGCGCGTTTTTCCATAACTGCAAAGGAATTATCAGCATCTCGTTATCAGATTTCTTTATACTGCCCCGCCATTTTCTGGTTCAGGTGCGCAGACCGCTTTCGTCAAATGCTTTGCGAATGATCGTCTTTTCGGTCTCGGTCAGTTCCAGCATCGGTGAGCGAACCCGGCCACCAACCTGACCCAAAAGCTCCTGCCAATATTTTCCAAATGCCGTGGGTTTGCCCGCCGGACGCGCGCGCTTCATGGCATCCCGAACCGGGTTCAGGCTGTCAAACACACGTCGCGCTTCATCCGCCTTTCCGGCAAAGGCCAGTTGCGTGTATTCGTTCATCCGCTGATCGACCTTGCTTTGCAACTGATAGGGCGGAGAGGAGCAAAGATAGAGCTTCCAGTCGAGTTCCAGGATGTTATCCAGCCACTCATGTTCCGCCGAAGTCGAGACATGGATCTTGTCGCCCACCATATGGGTCAGTTTCACATACATCTCGCGCGGGACCGAGTATTTGATCGCGACAATGTTCGGTAATTCCGCAATGCGCGCGCATTCTTCGGGCTGCATCAGATAACCGCTGTCCGGGTGGCTCCACATGGCGATCCCTATGTCCAGTTCATCGCAGAAACGCTTGTAATACTGGTACAAAACCTCACCACGATCCTGCACGAAACTCAGAACCGGAGCGTGAAGCACGATGTAGTCCGCTCCGACACTCTGTGCGTGATGGGCAAGTTCCAAAGCGGTATTCATGTTCTGATCCGAGACCGAGACAATCACACCAGCTTTACCTGCGCATTCGTCAACAGCGATCTCGAAATTTCGTTTGCGTTCTTCGACACTCATCGAAAAGAACTCACCCTGTTTTCCGGCAATGAACAGGCCCTGAATGTCCAGATCGTCGATCCAATGTCGGATGTTGGCGCGCAGTCCGGCCTCATCCAGCGAAAGATCTTCATTGAACGGATTCAACGCCGCGGCCCAGATCCCCGTCATGTTTTCGCGAGCGTAGGCTTTGGCGTCGTGTTTTGAGTATTTCATTTTTTGCGCAGTCCCAGTGGCTTTGATCTTATGAAAAGCACAACGCGACAGTCGATCCAGAGCAATTTCAGGGAAATGGCTATCAGAAAATTTTATATCACAAACTTACCAATTCAGAATTTTTCAATGCTGGTCTAGGGTTCAGGCATGAAAATTGCAGTCATCGGAACCGGCGCAATCGCGCAATATGTGCAGCACGCCTTGCCAGAGCATGGACATGAGTTGACGGCCATTCTGGTCAGGCCGCATCGTGTCGATTCAAAAACGCCCCTGTCAGTCGGCTCTGTTGAGGATCTGCCGGATGGGATCGACATGGTTCTCGACTGCGCAGGGCACGAGGCTTTGGCCGGTTTGGGGCCAGAGATTCTGGCGCGGGGCATAGATATTGTCAGTGTCTCGGTCGGGGCGCTGGCGGATCAGCGGGTTGCCGACCGGTTGGACAGGGCCGCGCGACAAGGAGGAGGCCGCTTGCATTTGGCAAGTGGCGCTATCGGAGGATTGGACTGCCTCAGCGCTGCAGCAGTTGGTCCGCTTAAGTCCGTTACCTATGTGGGGCGTAAACCGCCTGCGGGGTGGAAGGGGTCGCTTGCTGAGCAAGCTCTTGATTTAGACAATATCAGCAGGGCCGAAACGCATTTTCAGGGTTCTGCCCGAGAAGCATCGTTGGCCTATCCCAAGAATGCCAATGTCGCGGCTGCCGTTGCATTAGCGGGTGTTGGATTTGATGAAACACAGGTTCGATTGATCGCCGACCCGACAATTCAGAAGAACATTCACGAGGTCGAGGCCGAAGGCGACTTTGGTACCTTTCAGTTTCGCATCAGCGGCGCAGCCCTGCCCGACAATCCGCGAAGTTCTGCGCTTGCAGCCATGAGCGTTCTGTCCAAGCTGGATCAGCTTTGCAAACCGATTGTCCTTTAGCCATGGTTGGACGTCATTCCCGCATCGTGGATCGTGCTTTAACCCGGCTGAAGCTGCGCCAACTGCGTCTGCTGGTCGCGGTGGGTGCGCATGGAAACATCCAGAATGCTGCGCGTGAGTTGGGAATCTCTCAACCCGCTGCCACCAAGATGATTCAGGATCTTGAGCTGGACTTTGAAGTCAAACTATTCACGCGGACAAATCGTGGGGTCGTGCCAACCGTATTTGGAGAGACCCTGATCCGTCACGGCAAACTGATCTTTGCGCAGGTTTCGAACGCTGCACAGGAACTTGATGATCTAAACGAAGGAAATTCGGGTCGCGTTGTGGTTGGTACATTGCTGGCAGCGTCGACCAGCCTGCTGCCTGCGGCCATTGAACTGCTACTGGAAGACCGTCCGAATGTGGCGGTCAAGATCAGCGAAGGCACCAACGAGGTTCTTATGCCACGACTGCTTTCGGGTGAGATCGACATGGTTGTGGGTCGTCTGCCCTCGCATCGGCATCGCGACAAGATCCGACAGGAAAAACTGTTTGAGGATCGAATATTGGCCATTGTCGGCCCTCAACATCCGCTTGCCGGGCGGGACGAGGTGACATTTGCGCAAACCAAACCATTCGGATGGATACTCCCTCCACAAGAGACAACGTTGCGGCGTCAGGTGGATCATTTCTTTGTCGGTCAGCAACAATATGTGCCTCCGGTCATGATCGAATCCGTATCCTATCTGACGAGCCGTGCGCTGTTGCAATCACGCGACTTGATCGGCCTTATGCCAGCAGAAGTTGTCGCCCAGGATATCGAAAACGGGCATCTTGCCCAGCTGGCCTGGACGGTTCCGTTCGGGCAGGGGCCGATTGGGGTGTCTTTCCGAGCAGACGATGATCTGTCGCCCGCCGGGAGGGCCTTTAAGACAGCATTGCACAGAGCGGCGCAGGATAAACCGATCAGCTATTCGCCAAAGTGATACCCGTATTTGTTCAATTCACTTGATGTAATACGAGGTGTCACGCGATTTGAAAACAAGGCAAGAAGAGGTGTCAGCTTCATGTATCCAGAGCTCAAACTGTTCATAGATGGCGCGTGGCGAAAGACCGGGCGTGACATCCCGGTGATTAACCCGGCGACCGAAGAAGAGCTTGGACGGCTGCCCTGCGCGTCGGTCAAGGACCTGGACGATGCGCTGGAAGCTGCTGTCAAAGGCTTCCGCGTCTGGAGCCGCACGTCTCCTCGCGAACGCGCGGATACAATCCTGCGCGCTGCGGCCCTGATGCGCGAACGCATCGACATGATTGCGCATTCAATGACCTTGGAACATGGCAAACCCTTCAAGCAAGCCCGGCTAGAAGTGATCCGCGGGGCCGAGTTCTTTGAATGGGATGCGGGCGAGGCCATGCGAACCTATGGGCGGATCATTCCTGCGGCCCGGGGTCACAAATTTGCTGTACATCACCAGCCCATCGGCGTTGTCGCCGCGTTTTCACCGTGGAATTTCCCCATGAGCCAACCGGCCCGGAAAATCGCCGGAGCATTGGCTTCGGGGTGCTCGGTGATCTTGAAAGCAGCAGAAGAAACGCCCGCAGGGGCTTTACATATTGCCAAAGCGTTTGAAGATGCCGGGTTGCCGCCAGGCGTTCTGAATTTGGTATTTGGGGAACCGGCGGAAATTTCCGGGCATCTGATCCCTCAGGACCCGGTCCGCCTTGTGGCGTTTACCGGATCTACAACTGTTGGGCGGCACTTGACCGCACTCGCGGCGCAGCATGATACGCGCGTTCTGATGGAGTTGGGCGGGCATGCGCCGGTCATTGTGTGCGAAGACACGGACGTACAAGCTGCGGCGATCTCTGGTGCGGTGCGCAAGATGCGCAACGCGGGGCAGGTCTGTACCTCGCCCACTCGCTTCTTTGTGCATCAGAGCATTTTTGATACCTACGCCCATAATTTTGTGCAGCGGGCCGCTGAAACAGTTGTTGGTAACGGTTTGGATTCAGAGGTCGAAATGGGCCCTCTTGCCAACGACCGCCGGGTGCCTGCGCTGAATGAATTGGTCGAGGACGCGCGCGCCAACGGAGCGATTGTCGCCACAGGAGGCGCGCCTTTGGGAAACCAGGGCTATTTCTTCCAGCCTACGGTCTTGTTGAACGTTCCCGAGGCCGCGCGGATCATGCAGGAAGAACCGTTTGGTCCAGTGGCCGTCATCAACCCTGTGTCGTCGTTGGACGAAGCAATCGAACAAGCAAATTCTGTTCCCTATGGTCTGGCCGGATACGCCTTTACCAACAGGGCAGACTATATTGATCGGCTGGTTGATGAGGTCGAGGTTGGCAACCTGTCGATCAACACGCTTGAAGCGTCGATGCCGGAAACACCCTTCGGAGGGGTCAAATCCAGCGGGTCCGGCCGTGAAGGCGGTACCGAAGGGCTTGAAAACTACATGACGGTCAAGAACGTCTGGCATTCAGCCAAGATTGTCTGAGCAGCTTTGCAAATCCCGAGAACCGCACGATTTGCCGCGCATAAAACGCTTCGCAAGTAACGCGTTGTCCGGCTACCAAGGGTAAGTCTACTCGGCAAGCATCAGGTCGGAGGTATCATGGTGTTCACTCACAGCCATCCCGTGACAACCAAAGACACCCCACCCGAAAAGTCTCCGACCGCACCTCTTGGTGTGGCCATTGCCATGGGTGTCGCGCTTGTTTTCATACTTTCGGTGTTTCTGTACATGTCCCGAGAAACCACGGACCGTATTGGCGACATGCGAAAGGTTTGGCAGGGTTATTCTGTCGAGACGACCCCGCGCGGATATTGGATATCGGAAATCCGGGGATATTTTGGCTATGGTGGGCTGATCCACAACTTCAAGAATTACGTGTTGCGGCTTGACGCCGAGTACAGTCCGATTTTGCAAACACAGTCGCAGAACCTTCTGACAACGATTGAGACCTATCGAAATGCCGCGCCTTCGCAGATCGAACTGGATGCATTGCAGAGAATCGAGAAGGTGGCGCGGGAGTACATCGGGAATATTCCCAAGATCGAAGCAGGGATAGCAGCGGGTCTGCGTGCTGAAGAAATAGATGCGCTGGTGCGGGTCGATGACAGCGATGCCCTTGAAGCGCTGTCCCAGCTCGAGGCGCTTTGGATCACCGAGCGGGATCAAAGCTTATCGGACATGGTTCAGGCGTTCTCGGAAGGGGAACAACTGGTGCGACGTTTCTCTGTCCTGCTGGTTGGCCTGATTGTTGTTGTCGGCGTTATTGCGATCCTGACCACATTGCTAATCACCAACATCCTGCGCGCCAACCGGCGTCTGAAAGCCGAACTAGAGCTGCGTGAGCAAGTAGAACTGGCCGAACGCAAACTGGCACGGGCGGTCGAACAGAGCCCGGCATCGATCATAATCACCGACACCGACCTGAAAATAGAATATGCCAATCGCAAGTTCTTTGATCTGAGTGGGTATGAGGCGGACGAGGTCTATGGGCGCACCCCCAGAATGCTGCAATCGGGACATTCAGGGCAGGGGGTTTACGCCGATCTAAGGCAGAAACTGCAGCGCGGGCAAAGCTGGTACGGTGTTTTTCGGAACCTCAGCAAAGACGGCAACCATTTTTGGGTCTCGACCGCGATTTTCCCGTTGGTCGATCAAAACGGCAAGGATACACACTACATCGGTATCGGCGAAGACATCACCGCAACCCGGCGGACACATGAGCAATTTGCCCAAGTTCAAAAAATGGAAGCAGTGGGCATTCTGGCGGGCTCGGTTGCACATGATTTCAATAATGTGTTGATGAGCATCACCGGAAACGCCGATCTGATCGAATTGGATGCGGACGGGAACGACGACATCCAAAACTCGGTCAATCACATTCGTATTGCCGCCCGCCGTGCGCAAGCGTTGGTCCGCAAGATGTTGACATTCGCCCGGCAAAGACCCCGTAACCCGCGCCGCGGCGATATGGTCAAAGCCACGCAAGAGGCGCTGGACCTTATCCGGGTGTCTGCGCCACCCAGTGTCCAAACACGCTTTGACGTAGAGATCGAAACCGCTTTCTCCGATTTTGATGGCACCCTGTTCTTCCAGACTCTTTTGAACCTGTGTCACAATGCGTTTGAAGCTATCGGCGATCAGCCCGGCGAAGTTGTGTTGCGCATAGGCTTGGCCGACAAGGATGTGCTGGATGACCTGCCAGACGGCGCCATCGGCGTGATCCGTCTGGATGTCAGCGACACGGGCCCAGGCATTTCCCAGGACTTGCAGGAACAGGTATTCCAACCCTTCTTTTCAACGAAGCCTGTTGGCAAAGGCACCGGTCTGGGTTTGACCATCGTGCATAACACCGTTGAGGAATGCCACGGTCGTGTTGAGCTGCATTCGGAGCCAGGCAAAGGCACCTGTTTCAGCCTCTACTATCCGTTGATGCCTGCACTCAGCCTTGAAGATCAGGCCGAGGTCGAAGCTGTCGCCGGGGACGAACATGTCCTGTTGGTCGACGATGATGAGAACATTCTTTACGTGACCCGGCGGCTGCTGACGAGATACGGTTATCGTGTCGAGGCGTATTCCGATCCGCTCAAAGCGCGCGATGCGTTTCGCGAGAACCCCGACGGCTATGACATCCTGATCAGCGACCTGATGATGCCCGGTCTGCGGGGTACAGATCTGATCGAATCCGTACGCGCGATCCGGTCTGATTTACCGGCTATTTTGATCAGCAGTTATTTCGACGATGCCGAGGTGACGGTTGCTGGGGCTTCGCCAATCATGGTTCAAAAACCACTGGAAGTTCAGTCACTAGCCCGGATCATCCGGTCTCAAATGACCTGAGTTTGTAACATAATTTAACATCTCTTCTCATAAATTAACAAAGGTCAAATTCTCACGAAACAACTGCTCCTTAGTCTTTGCTCAGCCGGTCCTTGGCCAAGCCGAGAGATCGGAATAGCGAAAAAGGGGCTTTTAGATGATGACCAAAGCCAGAACATGGTTCTCGGCGCTATCGACAGTTTCGCTGCTGACGATGGGCGTCGCGTTCCCGGTTCACCAGGCCCAGGCGGATGAGCCGGGCCCGGTAGAAGCCATAGAGTTCGACCCAGCCAAGGCGGCCCTTGGCAAACGATTGTTTTTCGATCCACGATTGTCAGGCGACACCGAACTGTCATGCGCCAGCTGTCACCAGCCGGAAAACGGGTTCACCGACGGGCAAGCGCTGTCAGATGCATATGCGGGCAGCCTGCATTTCCGCAACGTACCGACGCTGATCAACAGCGCCAAGCGCGCAGCGTGGTTCCACGACGGTCGCATAGGCACCAACCTCAACGACGTGACCCGCGAAAGCATCACCGAGACTTACTCGATGAATATGGACATGCGTCTGATGCAGGAACGCATCAAGCAAGACCCGGTCTATGTCGAAATGTTCGAAGCCGCCGGATTTGGCGAGCCCTCGAACGGTGGTGTTCGCAATGCGATCCCGGAATACCTGAAAACCCTGATTTCGCGCGGTGCTCCGTTTGACACCGGTGAGATGTCGGATGAGGCCAAAGCAGGGTACGAGTTGTTCAATGCCAGCGGCTGTAACTCCTGCCACTCGGGTGAGCGGTTCACCGACGATCTACCGCACAACATCGGCGTTGGCGACAATCCCGATATCTGGGCAAATCCGGAACGTCACATCACCTTCGTGACCATGATGAAGTTCCTCGGCGTCGAGAACTACATGAACCTGCGCGACGATCCGGGTGCCTATATCCGCACACACACCGCTGACACGTTCGGCACCTTCATGACCCCCACGCTGCGCGAGCTGACCTATACCGCGCCGTATATGCACAACGGGTCGATTGCGACGCTCGAGGATGTGGTTGCTTTCTACAACGCCGGTGGCGGTGACGACGAAAACAAGGATCCGCGCATCAAACCGCTGAACCTGAACGAGACCGAACAAGCGCAGCTGGTGGCGTTCCTAAAGGCATTGTCCGGCGAGCCACTGACTGGCCCCGAATTCGTCGCCGAAGAGATCGATACGGACTATGCGCCGATCGAAAACTGGCAAGACGCAACAAACTGAGGAGTGGACCCATGAAAGACCTTAAGTCTTACCTTTCAGGCACAATTGCCACCGCTGCCCTGTTTGCCGTCCTTGGTTCGCAGGCCATCGCGGAAACCAGTATGGAGATTGAAGCCGGTATCGGCGGGGCAGATCCTGACCCGGATGCGCCGCTGGTGGCGCTGGGTGAACCACCCATCCCATTGGACAACCCTCAAACCGACGCCAAGATCGAACTGGGCAAGATGCTGTTCTTCGACGCGCGTCTGGGCGGCAACCCGTCCACGCCATGCTCGGCCTGCCACAGCCCGGATGTGGGCTGGGATGTCGAAGCACCGATTTCGTTCGGCTATCCCGGCACAACACACTGGCGCAACAGCCAGACCATCGTGAATTCGGCTTACTACGGTAAACTGTTCTGGGCAGGCTCAAGCAAAAGCCTTGAAAGCCAGGCCAAATCCGCCGCAGGCGGTGCGGTTGCCGGCAACGGCGAGGCCGACATGATGGAGGCGCGTTTGGCCTTCGTTCCCGAATATGTCGAACGGTTCAACGATGTCTTCGGCGACCAGTGGCCGCGTATCGGCAATGCCTGGCGGGCTATTGCTGCGTTTGAACGCACTATTGTCCAGACTGATACGCCCTTCGACAATTATCTGCGCGGGGACGATGCGGCGCTGACCGAAGAACAGAAACGCGGATTGGAGTTGTTCACTGGCAAGGCGCAATGTTCCGAATGCCACAACGGCGCGCTGCTGTCGGATGAGAAATACTACAACACTGGCGTGCCCGCCTATGACGGCTGGCAGGATGACGGCCTGGCGCAGGTGACTTTCCGGTACGAGCTCTATGCCAAAGGTTCGACCGAAGAGATGTATCGCCACACCAAGGACGACCCCGGCTTCTATTTCCGCACCAAGGAAAAGGCTGACAAGGGCAAGTTCCGTACGCCAAGCCTGCGCTACACACTCTATACCGAACCCTACATGCACAACGGCATGTTGGAGTCGCTTGAGGATGTGGTTGAATTCTACAACCAGGGCGGCGGCGAGAATGAGTTCTCTGCCAACAAAACCCAGCTGATCCAACCCCTTGGCCTGAATGATCAGGAAAAGGCGGATCTGGTGGCCTTCCTGAAATCCCTGTCCGGTGACGAGATCTTGGTCGAAGAACCTGATCTACCGGACTACCAGCCGCTTCCTGCGGTTGCAGCAGAGGAGTAAGCGTCATGAAAGATCATAACGCAACCGGATGCAGCTGTTCGGGTGAGGCCAAAAAGGCCTGCACCGTGAACCGCCGCCAGTTCCTGTTCGCCTCGGGTGCCACGACCTTTGCCGTGATGGTGGCGATGCCCACCCGACACGGTCAGGCCGAACAGGTGCCCGCCCTTGTGTCCACCTATCCGCGTAAGCTGATCGGCAAACTGTCCGAGCTGGAACAGGATGTACCGGTCGAGTTCTACTACCCGGATGAGGGCGACTATTCGGACTCGATCCTGGTCAAGACCGGCGTGGAAAGCGGCGGTGGCATCGGACCGAAAAAGGACGTTGTGGCCTTTAACCTCACCTGCACCCATCAGGGTGGGTCGATGTATGACAGCTACAAGCCGGAACATAAGGTGCTGGGCCCGTGCCCGCTGCACCTGTCCACCTATGACGTGACACGGCACGGCATCCTCGTTTCGGGGCAAGCCTACCAGTCATTGCCACAGGTCCTTTTGGAACTGGACGGTGATGACATCTACGCCGTTGGCATGTTCGGCCTGATCTACGGCCGTTACGACAATCTGATTGCATAAGGGGAAACGGTATCATGGCAACCCCGTATTACGTACCCGAAACCAACGTCCCGCTGCCGCCCAAAGGCGCCGAGGTTATTTCGACCGCCTGTGATTACTGCATCGTGGCCTGTGGTTACAAAGTCTACCGTTGGCCCGTGACGGCCAAACCCGGTGGCCCAACTGCGGACGAGAATGCCTTTGGCGAGGATTTCCCCGTCGCACCGCTGGGTGCCTGGGTCGCGCCGAACCAGCACAATATCGTTCTGCACAAAGGTCAGCCGCACCATGTGGTGATCATTCCTGACAAGGACACGCAATACGTCAACACAGACGGCGACAGTTCCTTGCGGGGCGGGTGTATCGCGCAGAAATGCTATAACCCGCAAACACCGACACGCGACCGTCTGAAGACACCGCTGATGCGGATCTATGGCACGCTAATGCCGGTTCCGTGGGATCTGGCGCTGGATGTGGCAGCTGAGGTGGGCAACCACGTCATCGCCAAGCACGGCACCAATGCTTATGGCGTGAAGACTTTCAGCTATCAGTATATCGAGAACACCTATGCGATCTCGAAATACGCGCTGCGCCATATCAACACTGCGAATTTCACCTTCCACGACACGCCGTCCGATGTGACCTCGACCCCCGGGTTCCGGGATGCGGGTTTTGACAACTTTGGCCCCTCGTACGAGGACTGGCGTGATGCGGAAACCCTGCTGGTCTGCGGCACCGACCCGTATGAGACCAAGACCATCCTTTATACCCAATGGATGATGAAGGGGATGCAGAATGGTCAAAAGGAGATTTATCTGATCCCGCGCCGGTCTGCTGGTGTGGCTCATGCCGAGAAAATGGGCGGTCTGCATATCGACGTTCTGCCGGGCACTGACCTGCTGGTCGTCAACGCCATCGCCCGTGTCATCGTGGAAAATGGCTGGGAAGACAGCGATTGGATCAAGAAATGGGTCAACAACAAGTGGGAAAGCTCATCCGGCTTTGGTCAGGGCACCCGGAACACGCCATGGCAGTGGCGGACAACCTGGGGCAAATTCCAGACCAAGGGCTTTGACGACTGGAAAGAGTGGCTTCTTTCGCAGGACGAGTTCGCGCCTGAGACTGCGGCGGCCATGGCCGAGATCGACGTGCAGAAGATCTACACGGCTGCCGAATGGCTCGCCAAACCCAAGGATGACGGCTCGCGCCCGAAAACTTCGATCATGATCGAGAAAGGGTTCTATTGGTCCAACAATACCGGCAACACGCAGGCGATTTCTGCTCTGGGCATCATCTGTGGGTGTGGCGGACGTCCGGGTCAGGTCATTGGCCGGGCCGGTGGCCACCAGCGGGGCGGCGTGAAGGGCGGGAAATACCCGCGCAACAAATCGCCCGAGAAACTGCCGGGTCGCCGTCGCCGCGCCATGGATACCGACCGGTATCTGATCGCAGGCCATACCCGTATGGCACACGTGATCGGCACCACCTGGATCCAGTCCATGTGCGGCAGCCAGCAATTGGCCGACAAGTTCGAAGAACTGACTGTTCGCAACCCGCACCAGATCGCCAGCTTCGACAAGCAAGAGATGATCGACACGCTGAAGGCCCGCGCCGACAGTGGTGGCTTGGTGGTGATCAACCAGGACATCTATCTGCAGGACCCGATCGGCAACCGTTACGCCGACATCGTGTTCCCCGCAGCGACCTGGGGCGAAGAGGACTTCTTACGCGCCAATGGCGAACGCCGTCTGCGCCTGTATCAGAAGTTCTATGATGCGCCCGGTTCAGCGAAGCCTGACTGGTGGATCGTCGGACAGTTGGCGCAGCGGATGGGCTTTGACGGGTTCGACTGGCAGAACTCGAACGAAGTCGCGGAAGAGGCCGTGCGCTTTACCCGTGGGTCGCGCAAGGACTTCCACGCGGTCTACCGCTTGGCCAAGAAAGAGGGCAAAGGCCTTCACCAGAAGGTTCGCGAATTCGGCACCGATGGTGTGCAATGCCCGGTCATGCTGGATACCGATGGGGTCACGCTGATTGAAACCAAGCGTCTGCACGACACAACCCGCACGCTGCCTGACACCGGTGCAGCCGGCGCGGATGTGTTCAACAAGAAGCTGACGCATTTCAACAGCCAGACCGGCAAGTGCAACATCCAGAAATCGCCGTGGAACCTGTTCTCGGACTATTGGGAATGGCTCAGCCCGAACAAGGAAGAAGGCGAGCTTTGGGCGACCTCGGGCCGGATCAACGAACGCTGGCAGTCCGGCTTCGATGACCGCCGCCGCCCGTATATCGTGCAGCGCTGGCCGGAAAACTGGGTCGAAATCCACCCTGACGATGCAGCTGAACGCGGCATCGAAAGCGGCGACTATGTGATGGTGTATTCGGAACGGGTTCCGGGCAACAAACACACGCTGCTGGGTGTGGAAGGCGATGACTTCCAGTTCTCGAAACTGATGGAGAACGGGCATATCGAGCTGACCAAGGCGGCGATTACCGCCGTGGCCATGGTCACGCCTGCCATCAAGAAAAGCGTGGTCTACATGGACTTTCTGCACATGCAGCAACCTGCAAACGCGCTTGAGGGCCGGATCGTCGACTGGATCAGCGGCAACTACAACTACAAGATGGGTGTCGCCAAAGTCCGCAAACTGGGGCCCAGCCCCTACAAAACGTCGTTCCGCACGATGTCCTTTGCACCGCGTGACATCGCCTGATGACAGCATGCCGGGGGGCGGACGCCATGCCGCCCCTCTGGTTCGGTCCCACTGCAGAAGGGACCACCTGGAAGGCAGGTATCGGTTGGGAAACCTGCCTTCCACTTCCCAACCTTCCCAACACAAACATGGCAGCTTGATATGAACATTCAGACCAATACCGCCCTGAGAGATGAGGCCACCGGCCTGTTTTCCGAATACGCAAAATCCGAATATGACGTCATTCGTCTGCGCGCGATTCAGGCCCTGACCACAATAGGCGCCAGCAATAGCCCGGCTCTGATCGAAGCGCTTCTGGACGACGATGAGGACGTCCGCCAGGATGCCGCCCAGGCGTTGGGTGCATTGGGTGTGAAAGAAGCAGTTCCGCAATTGCTTGAAAACCTGATCCACGACCCTTGCGGTGAGGTCAAACTGGCCTGCGTGACCGCTCTGGCCGAATTGCAAGCCGCAGACGCCACGCCCTATCTGCGCACACTCGTAACCGGACGTGGCGAAGAGATCACGTGGGACGAAGACGAGTTGCATCAGGATGAGTGGGACGATTGGCTGGACACCCAAATCGCAGCCATCCAGGCATTGGGTCAGATGGGGGATGCCGCTGCGATTGAACCCATTGTCGTGGCTTTGATGGACGAAGACGGGCAGGAGTTGGGCGAGGTTGCCTGCGAAGCCTTGGGACGGATCGGTGTACCAGCCGTACCGACTCTGGGCGTTTTCACACAGTCTTCAAACCGCCGCCTTCGCCACCGCGCCATACGTACCCTGGCGACGATTGGTGGCGCCGAAGCCGAAGGCATTCTGCGCAAAGCTTTGAATGACAAGGACGGCGCAGTTCGTTTGATTGCCTATGAAGCACTGATGCCCAACGATCCGGTTTTGGTCGAACAGGCATTGACGGACTCTGTGGAAGAAATTCGGATTGCCGCGCTCAACCAGTCCGGTTTTTCGGAACCCGAACTGCTGGACCGTATGATGCGTGATCCCGGTGCCAAGGTTCAACTGGCGCTGATCGGTCGACTGGATCGTAGCCAGCCTATCACGGATGAGGAAGATTTGCGCTGGCAAGTGCTGGACTTCCTCGCCACCGGTCAACAGCCTGAGGTCTCGGCGCAGGCGTTGGGTCTGTTGTCAGCCTTGGCGCCGAATTTGGTGGCGGATCGCCTGAATGCGCTCTTTTCTGTAGAAAGTGATGACCTCAAGGCTGAGCGTTTGCAATGGGCTATCGTGGATGCTCTTGCAACTTCGCCCCTGCAAGAGGCGGCAGAATGGTTGCAGCGTGCATGTCGCTCACCCTTCCGATCCGTTCGGCTCAAAGCTGTAGCGTCACTTGCCTTGATCGTTACTGATGCGGATCGTCCGCATGTAAACCAACAACAGGGCCGCGAGTTGCTGCTGTCCTACGCTTTGGCCCCTATGCCGGTTGCAGTAGAAGAGGAAGAAAAAGACGCTCCACTAGCCGACATTGCTGCTTTGCAGGACGCCGGTCTGGATGTGTCCGAGGGCGGCGAGAATGGTCCGACGTCCAGCCTCGGTGCGATTCTGGGACATGACGCTATTGCTGCTGAGATGACACAAGAGGCCGCGGAAG
Source organism: Ruegeria sp. BHSB064 (assembly GCF_059613205.1). Lineage (NCBI taxonomy): Bacteria > Pseudomonadati > Pseudomonadota > Alphaproteobacteria > Rhodobacterales > Roseobacteraceae > Ruegeria > Ruegeria sp. BHSB064. The sequence goes on along the minus strand of NZ_JBXWSB010000007.1, from coordinate 6,964 downwards.
ACGACCTTCAGCCGCTTACCCCGCGCGAACAAGCTCTGTTGGCCAAGGCTACCCGCCATCCCAAACGCCGCCGCGTGGCGCTGGACGACGATGCCGAGGCGCTGAACAGAGAGACCCGCATGTCTGCCATCCGCTTGTTGGGCGAAATTCGCGGGATGCAGATCATGCTTGCCCAGATCGCCAAGGACCCCGAAAGCGACATAGCCCAACACGCCTTTGCGGCGCTTGGCGTTTCGGTTGTGCGCAACGGGCTTGAGCTGGACGAAGCGCAACTGATCGACCTGATCACTCAAGGGCTTTCGCACACAGACTCCACCCTTTCGCTGCAAGCGCTGAAATTGCTGCAGAAGGCCGATCTGCCACCGCAAGACGCGCTGAGAGGTAAATTGCGAGCGATGGTAAGAACCGGAGACACCGCCTTTCGCATCGATGCCATGCACGTCCTGACCCGATGGGATGGCACCCCGGACGTGGCGCGTAGCCTGCTGGATGACATCTCGGCCCCGGTGCGGCAAGCAGCGATGCGTCTTTTGTCAGTGACAGCTCCGGATCAGGCAGGCGCTGCTATTGTGCCGTTCTTGTTGGCCAACCCTGAACAGCGCATCCTGACCTATGTCAAAGACGACGCCCCTGCGGTGATGTCCATTGGTCGCCAATTGCTGACCGAGCTGCGCGACGAAGACCACCGCGCCGAATGGCCGGTAATGATAAGCGCGCTGGCCGATCTGTTGGGGGAACCTTCACGGGCGGCCTGAACCCGGAGGGACAGATGGTATTTTCGCTGAAACTATGTGCAGCGATATTGGTAGGGGCTATAGCATTTGCTCCTGCAGCACAGGCCGAGGATGTTCCCGAGGTTGCCGTTGTGCATCAGATCATCGATTTGAACGCCGATACCCCGGCACATGCCTTTCGGTTTGAACCGAACCTTTTGCGTGTCCCCACCGGAGCAACTGTGCGCTTCAAGGGGTCGACCGGGCGTCACACGGTAACGTCGATTATCCGAATGATCCCCGTCGGAGCCCGTAGTTTCGAGATCAGGGGCAAGCCCGAGATGGACCTGACCTTCGAGAAAGAGGGCGTCTATGGTATTCGCTGCCGCGTGCATGGCCGACATGGTATGGTCATGCTGCTGGTTGTCGGCGATCCCAACTCGAACCTGGAAGAGGCGCGCGCCTATCTGCCCAAACTCGGTGAGGCGGAACAAGCTGGATTTGAAGCGCTGTTCGAACAATTGGAGAACCAAAATGGCTGATGGATGCGCCTGTGATCGTCACGCTCATATGTATTTGTCTGTCGATCAGGCACTGAACCGCGGCTTGGCCGTCTCTGATCCGTTGACCGACACGGAAACATTGCCGTTGATCCAAGCGATCGGACGGGTTTTGGCAGAGGACTGCGCCAGCAAGGTCGACATGCCCGCCTTTGATAATTCGGCAATGGACGGCTATGCGGTTCGGACTCAGGATCTGGGCGACGGTCCGCTGTTCGATTTGCCGGTTGGCGGTCGCATCGCAGCGGGCGACAGTGGCGAGCATTCGGCCCCATTGGGCAGTGCACTGCGCATTTTCACTGGCGCGCCGGTTCCGGGTGATTTCGATGCTGTACTGATGCAGGAAGATTGTGAAGCCACAGAGACGGGCATTCGGTTCACCCGCCGGCCAAAACCGGGGCAGCATATCCGCCGGGTAGGCGAGGACCTGAACGCTGGTGCCCCAATCCTGCGTCGAGGATGCGAGATTACCGCACGAGAAGCTGCAGCATTGGCGTCTGCCGGGTATGGTGCAGTCAACGTGGTGCGCAAGCTGAGGGTTACGATCTTTTCAACGGGAAGCGAGCTGAAACAACCGGGTGAGGATCTTGCTCCCGGTCAGATATACAACTCGAACCGCTATATGTTACGGGCGTTGTTGGATAAACCCTGGATCGATTTGACCGACAAGGGCCCGGTCGAAGATGACCCGACACTGTTAGAGCGGGTTTTGCGCGATGCGTGTGAGACATCTGATCTGATCATCACGACCGGCGGTGTTTCGGTTGGGGATGAAGACCACATGCCGCGCTTGTTTGAGGCGATTGGCGGCCGGACCGAAGTGATGAAGGTCGCTATGAAACCCGGCAAACCGATCATGTTCGGACGGCGCGGGGACGCTCTTTATGTCGGGCTGCCGGGCAATCCGGTATCGGCCTATGTGACCTGGCAAATTGTAGGATCACAAATGATGGCAAGACGAGCCGGCTTGCATCGCGCACCTCAAGCACCGGAACACGCGGTTCTGGCGGAACCGCTGCAACGCCGCGCTGGTCGACAAGAGTATCGTCCCGTTCAGATCGAAGGCGTCTCCGCAGATGGGTCGCCGCGCCTGCGGCTGATGGCTCCGTCCTATAGTGGGCGCGTCGCGTTGCTGGCGCAGGCCGACGGTTTGGTGGTCATACCGGCCGAAACTGAAACAATGTCCTCGGGGCAGGGGCTGAGCTTTCTAAGGTTCTGATGTCGCGCGTTATGTTGAAAACTGTTACCGCTCGCGGCTTGCGCGATTCAAGCGGGCGCGGTTACAACAGATCTGCGCCAGCCTGCAACGCCCGCCCGGAAACCCTTATGGTCAAAGAACATATTCTTGTTGTTGATGATGATCCGCAGATCACCTCGTTCTTGCAGAGGTATCTTGAGAAGCAGGGTTGTCAGGTCACATGCGCGGCGGATGGTACTGCAATGGATGCGGTTCTGGCCCTTGGGGGTGTGGATCTGATCCTGCTGGATATCGGTTTGCCGGGGCGCAACGGTTTTGACATTACGCGTGAGCTTCGCGTTGAATCGAACATCCCGATTATCGTTTTGTCGGGCCGCGATGACATATTTGATCGGGTTGTCGGTCTGGAATTCGGGGCTGACGATTATATCACCAAGCCCTTTGAAGCACGCGAGGTTCTGGCGCGCATCAGAACCGTACTGCGCAGAAGCCGCGCAGAAGAGAGTTTGACCTCTGAAAACGGGTCTGAATCTGTGCTTATCACCTTCGGTGACTGGGTTTTGAACCCTCATGAACGGACGTTGACATCCAAAGACAGTGGACAGCAAACGCCCCTGACCACGACTGAGTTTGATGTTTTGCAAGCTTTTGTCACAAGCCCGCATATGGTTTTTTCACGCGATCAGTTGCTGGACAAGGCGCGGGGGCGCGAGACCGTTGTCGGTGATCGGACAATTGATGTCCACGTTTTACGGCTTCGCAAAAAAATCGAACCCGATCCGACCCAACCTACATTCATCAAGACAGTTCATGGAATCGGGTACTGCTTTGCCGCAAACGTGCGGAAATCCGGGGTTTGAGTCGGCGAACCGGTCAGGCAATCGACGTGTAACCGGCATCTGGGATGTGTTTGTTTTCAGATCCGTGGTTTCCCGCTTCTGAGGCAAATGAAGGTCTTCTTGCAGGTACATCCCATCACAACAAACACATACTCGTCTACAATTTGTCGCTCTTGTTAAAGTGCATGACGGAATATGCACTGACAGCGGCCATTCGGGTGTCTCAAGATGCGTTGGTGCACAGACAGTTAGGAACACATCCATATGCGGTATTCGGCACTCGCTATTTTGCGACAGGTTCTGAATGGTCACAGGGGTTGGGGCCCCGCGTGGCGAGATCCCGAGCCGCAATCAGACTATGATTTCATTGTCATCGGCGGTGGCGGTCACGGGCTGGCAACCGCCTACTATCTGGCGAAAGAGCACGGTGCAGCCAGAATCGCGGTCTTGGAAAAAGGCTGGATCGGTGGTGGTAACGTCGGTCGGAATACGACGATCATCCGGGCTAACTATCTGCTGGACGGCAACCAGCCGTTTTATGAGCTGTCGCTCAAGCTTTGGGAGAACCTTGAACAGGATCTGAATTATAATGCGATGGTCAGCCAGCGCGGCATTCTGAACCTTTGTCACACGGATTCACAGCGCGACGCCTACCGCCGTCGGGGCAACGCGATGATGTTCACCGACTCCGGTGCCGAACTGCTGGATACAGAGGGCGTGCGCGCGATGTATCCTTTCCTGAATTTTGACAACGCGCGGTTCCCGATCCTCGGCGGCTTGCTGCACCGGCGTGGCGGTACCGCACGACATGACGGGGTGGCCTGGGGCTATGCACGCGCGGCGGACCAGCGGGGCGTCGATATCATTCAGAACTGCGAAGTCACCGGATTTCGTATCGAAAACGGCAAAGTTCTGGGGGTTGAAACCACCCGAGGGTACATCGGTGCCAAAAAGGTGGGCGTCGCCGTTGCAGGTTCGTCTGGTCGCGTGATGGGGCAGGCGGGAATGCGTCTGCCTATCGAAAGTCATGTTTTGCAGGCTTTTGTGTCAGAAGGTCTAAAGCCTGTTCTGGACGGCGTGATCACCTATGGGGCCGGTCACTTTTACATCAGCCAGTCCGACAAGGGCGGGCTGGTGTTTGGCGGCGATATCGACGGCTACAACACCTACGCACAAAGGGGCAATTTGCCAGTGGTTGAGGATGTTGTTGAAGGCGGTATGTCAGTAATGCCGATGATTGGGCGTGCCCGTCTGCTTCGCATGTGGGGCGGTGTCATGGACATGTCGATGGATGGATCACCCTTTATCGATCACACAGGCATTGAAGGTCTCTATTTCAATGGGGGTTGGTGTTACGGCGGCTTCAAGGCAACACCGGCCTCGGGCTTTTGCTTTGCGCATCTGATGGCCACTGATCGCCCTCATGAGGTCGCCACCGCGTATCGCCTGGACCGCTTCAAAACCGGTCGGATGATTGACGAACGAGGCGCGGGCGCCCAACCGAATTTGCACTGAGGAAGCCAGGACATGATCATCAATCACCCACTGCTGGGCCCGCGTGATGCATCCGAGTTCACCTATCTGGGCGACGCCTCGTTGATCGAACGGCCGGATTGGCAGTCAGAAACAGCGCAAGACGAGTTTCACGACTATGTCTACTTGCGGGACAACCCTGCGGGCACGCATCGCGAGCTTTGGTTTCATGAGCAGGGGGACCGGTCCTGGCTGGTGGTTACCCGCAATACATTGACGCATGAAATTCTGGCAACGGAACTGGCGCGGGACGTTGCCCGCAAGATGGGGCGCGGGAAATGACTCAGAAAAATCGCTTGCAAGGGGGCTTAGTCGACCGCTCGAAAAAGCTGCGTTTTACGTTCGATGGGAAGTCATACGAGGGCTATCAGGGCGACACGCTGGCCTCGGCCCTTCTTGCCAATGACGTGCGGCTGGTTGGTCGTTCCTTCAAGTATCATCGCCCGCGCGGCGTGCTGGCGGCGGGTTCGGAAGAACCCAACGCGCTTGTCGAATTGCGGACGGGCAACAGGCAGGAACCGAACACGCGCGCGACGACGATCGAACTGTTTGACGGGCTTGAGGCGAAATCGCAGAACCGCTGGCCCTCGTTGGCGTTTGATGCGATGTCGATCAACGATCGGTTGTCGCCGTTTCTGACGGCAGGGTTCTACTACAAGACGTTTATGTGGCCCAAAGCGTTCTGGGAAAAGCTGTACGAGCCAATGATCCGCAAGGCCGCCGGGTTGGGCAGCCTGTCACAAGAAGACGACCCGGACATCTACGACAAAGGCTACCTGCATTGCGATGTGCTTGTGATCGGGGCGGGCCCATCGGGATTGATCGCCGCATTGACGGCGGCCCGGTCTGGGGCACGCGTCATTTTGGCTGACGAAGATAGCCAGATGGGCGGTCGCCTGCTGGCTGACAGCGACCGGTTCGCGGGTGTATCGAATGCCGATTGGGTTGCCCAGACGTTGGGCGAGCTGGCGTCAATGGACAATGTCCGCCTGCTGACACGCACCACTGTGTTTGGTGTGTACGATCATGGCATCTTTGGTGCGCTCGAGCGCGTGTCAGATCACCTCGCGGTGCCCGAAGCGGGCAAGCCGCGGCAGATTCTGTGGCGCGTTTACGCAAAGCGTTCGGTACTGTGTGCCGGGGCGACGGAACGGCCCATTGCGTTCGCCAACAATGATCGACCGGGCATCATGCTGGCAGGTGCGATGCGCGAATATGCAAACCGTTGGGCGGTTACACCGGGTCAGCGCGTTGCGATCTTCACCAACAACGACGAAGGCCACTTTGCCGCGCAAGACTTGATCCGCGCAGGGGTAAAGGTCGTCGCTGTGATCGACCCTCGTCACGACGTGCCACGCATTGCCGAGTGTGAATTGCTGGCGGGCGCACAGGTCACAGATGCGCGGGGCCGACTTGGATTGAAAATGATCACCGTGCAATTGTCCGACGGTCAGACCCGACCGATTGAGGTAAGCGGATTGGGTGTCTCGGGTGGGTGGAACCCGAATGTGCAACTGACGTGTCACCAACGCGGTCGCCCGCAATGGTCCGACACACTTGCAGCCTTCGTGCCGTCGGCAGATCTGCCAACGGGTATGGGTGTTGCAGGGGCTGCGGCGGGTGAGCTTACCAATTCCGGCGCGCTTGCGTCCGGCAAAGATGCGGCGCTTGCTGCCTTGAAAGACTTGGGGATCAAATCCAAACGGATGGACTTGCCCGAAAGCAAGGACGAAGAATACCAGATATCTCCGCTCTGGTACGTGCCCGGAAAGGGTCGCGCCTGGCTGGATTTTCAAAACGATGTGACTGTCAAAGACGTCAAGCTGGCAGAGCAGGAAGGGTTCCGAAGTGTCGAGCACCTGAAACGCTATACCACGCTGGGTATGGCGACCGATCAAGGCAAGACAGCAAACGTGGGCGCGTTGGCCGTTATGGCCGAGATCACGGGCAAGACCATACCTGAAACAGGCACCACGATCTTCCGACCTCCGTATACGCCGGTACCGATGGGCGCATGGGCAGGACGCTCGGTCGGGAAAGAGTTCAAACCCACCCGTCTGACGCCCAGCCATCAATGGGCTGAAGAACAGGGGGCTGTGTTTGTCGAGGTTGGCCCGTGGC